>NZ_JBHTZD010000032.1:0-85619 GCF_042790455.1 Streptomyces sp. NPDC056734 | reverse complement strand
GCGGGGAACTGCGCGACCAGCCCCCACCGGCGGAAACCCGGCAACGAAACGCCACACCTCGCAAGCGGCGCCACCGCTCACGCAGGCCAGCGGCACCCCCCCCAGGGGCGCGGGGAACTGCGCGACCAGCCCCCACCGGCCGGAAACCCGACGACGATACGATGCACGTCGTACCCCACAACCCCCGGAGGGACCATGGCTGGGGAGCCCCAGGCCGACTGTCTGTTCTGCAAGATCGCCGAGGGTCAGATCCCGGCGACGATCGTGCGGGAGACGGAGACCACCGTCGCCTTCCGCGACATCAACCCCCAGGCGCCCACCCACGTCCTGGTGATCCCGAAGGCCCACTACGCCGACGCCGCCGACCTGGCCGCCGCCGAACCCCAGATCGCGGCGGACGTCCTGCGCGAGTCCCGGGCCGTCGCCGACCAGGACCACCTGGAGAGCTACCGCGTCGTCTTCAACACCGGCGGCGGCGCCGGCCAGACCGTCTTCCACGCGCACGCCCACGTCCTCGGCGGCCGCGGCATGCAGTGGCCCCCGGGATAGCGCTCGGTGTCCGTCCGTGAACTGGTGGTGCTCGGCACCGCGAGCCAGGTGCCGACCCGCCACCGCAACCACAACGGCTACTTCCTGCGCTGGGACGGCGAAGGCATCCTCTTCGACCCCGGCGAGGGCACCCAGCGCCAGATGCTCCGCGCCGGGGTCGCCGCCCACGACCTGAACCGGATCTGCGTCACCCACTTCCACGGCGACCACAGCCTCGGCCTCGCCGGAGTCATCCAGCGCATCAACCTCGACCAGGTGCCGCACGAGGTCACCGCCCACTTCCCCCGCTCCGGACGGCACTTCTTCGAGCGGCTCCGCCACGCCACCGCCTACCGCGAGACCGTGCCGCTCACCGAGGCGCCGGTCGACACCGACGGCGACCTCGCGGTGACCGCCTCGTACACCCTCCAGGCCCGTCGCCTCTCCCACCCCGTCGAGTCGTACGGCTACCGGCTGGTCGAGCCCGACGGACGCCGGATGCTGCCCGAGCGGCTCGCCGCGCACGGCATCACCGGACCGGACGTGGGCCGGATCCAGCGCGAGGGATCGCTCGGCGGCATCCGGCTGGACCAGGTCAGCGAGGTGCGGCGCGGGCAGCGGTTCGCGTTCGTCATGGACACCCGCCTCTGCGACGGCGTCCACGCCCTCGCCGAGGGCTGCGACCTGCTCGTCATCGAGTCCACCTTCCTCGACGCCGACGAACGGCTCGCCGTCGAGCACGGCCACCTGACCGCCGGACAGGCCGCCCGCGTGGCCCGCGACGGCGGCGTACGGCACCTGGTCCTCACCCACTTCAGCCAGCGCTACAGCGAACCCGGTGACGTCGACGCCTTCGAACAGCAGGCGCGCGCCGCCGGGTTCGAGGGCGAACTGACCGTGGCGCACGACCTGCAACGCGTCCCCCTGCCCAAGCGGCGCTGACCCAAGCGGCGCTGACCCGCGCGGCGCTGACCCGCGCGGCGCTGACCCGCGCGGCGCTGACCCACCCGGCCTCAGCCGTTCGCCGAGTCCGCCGTCCCGTACGGCCGCCGGGCTCCGGGCACACCCGGACCGTCCACCGGGATCTCGGGGAGGTCGGCGGCGGCCTCCGGCCCCCGAGGGCGGCCCGGCCTCAGCGCCACCGCCGTCATCGGGACCGCCGTCAGCAGCAGCCCGGCCGCCAGGACCACCCCCATCGCCGGGAACCCCGCCCGCGCGGACAGCACACTGCCCACCAGCGGCCCCGCCGCCGTGCCCAGCGACAACGCCGAGCCGGCGAGCACCGCCCAGCGTCCGCGCGCGTCCAGCGAGGCGGCCAGGCCGATGACGTACGACAGGACCAGCGGGTGGACGGCGTTCCAGCCGATCTCGCCGGCGGCGAAGGCCGGCAGGTCCGTCGCGGCGGCGCTCAGCGCTATGCAGCCGGCGATCACGGCGCTGCCCGCGCCCACCGGCAGCGCGAGCCCGAGCCGCGGACCCAGCGCCCGCGCGGCGACCGCGCCGAGCAGCCCGGCACCCAGCGCCAGCGCGAAGACGACCCCGACGGTCGCTTCGTCCAACCGCGCCTGCACGACCCCGATCCGGCCACTGACCCCCCACAGACAGTTCTGCGCCATCGACCAGAACGGCAGCGCGACGGCCAGCAGCAGCCCCCACCGCAGCTGGGGAAGCGGCTCGCGCGGGGCCCGGGACGCGGACCCGCGCGTACGGTCCTGGAGGCGGCCGGTGAACGGCCACACCGCCAGCGCGGTGAGCGCCATCGCGCCGAACGGCAGGCCATGGCCGGGGCCCAGGTGCGGGACCGTCAGATGAACCGCGCCCGCGAGCGCGGACACCGACAGCAGCCCGAGCGTGGTCGCCCGCTGCGGTGCCCGCCGGGCGGCCATCCCGGTGGCGGCGACCGCCGTCGCCGTACCCGAACCGAGGCCGCCGAGCAGCGCGCCGAGGACGACGGCCGGTACGGAGGCGGTCAGCGCGGCCCCGCCGTAGCCGAGGGCGGCCAGCGCCAGCCCGGTGCGGGCGAGTGTCCGGGCGCCGATCCGGTCGACCCGGGACGCGAGCACGAACCCCGCCGACGCCGAACTCAGCAGCAGCACACTGCCGATGGCACCGGCCTGGGGCGCGGACACGCCCAGCCGGGAGTCGAGCCGGCCGACCAGCGTCGGCAGCAGATAGGGGGCCAGATGCCCGGCGGTGAACAGGGCGACGAGCGGCCGGGGCGGAGCGGGGCGGGCGGACACGGGCGGTCCCAGGGCATGCGAGGCGAGCGGCACAGGAAGGGGGTGGGTGGCGGCGGGCGGCGGGCGGCCCTTTTCGGCGGCCAGGGGCGCGCTGGCATATTCGTATCAAGCGGGCAATTTGTATCAACTGGGGGGAGGGTGGCGGGAGGGCCGAATGCGTGAATCGTGGCGGAATTCCGTTTGGGGGGAGAGGGTCCGGGTACAGGGCGGCCCCCTCGCGTGCGCGGTCGCCCGCCTGGTCAGCGGCCGTTGTCAGTGGCGTGGTGCACACTGACCAGATCCGCACCACGTCAGGGAGCGCAAGTGAAAGCCTCCAACGCCATCGCCCGAAAGGCGCCGCCGCACCGCCAGGTCGATCCACTGGCCGATCTCCGCCGGCCCGACGATCCGCCCTGGGACGTCTATCTCACCGGCACGGTCTTCCTCGACATCATCTTCACCGGCCTCGAATCCGCGCCGGTGCGCGGGACCGAGTCATGGGCGCGGGGCATGGGATCGAGCCCCGGCGGCGTCGCCAACATGGCCACCGCCCTCGCCCGCCTCGGTATGCGCACCTCCCTCGCCGCCGCCTTCGGCGACGACCACTACGGGGAGTACTGCTGGGACGCCCTGGAGACCGGCGAGGGCATCGACCTCACCCCCTCGCGCACGGTCCCCGGCTGGCACTCCCCGGTCACCGTCTCCATGGCCTACGACGACGAGCGCACCATGGTGTCCCACGGCCATGAACCACCCCCGGAGGAACCCGCCCCCGACCGACCGCCGCACGCGCGGGCCGCCGTCGCCGCGCTCACCCCCGGCCGCCGCGACCCCTGGATCGAACAGGCCGGCCGGGGCGGCACCCGGATCTTCGCCGACGTCGGCTGGGACGACACCGGCACCTGGGACCTGGCGGGCCTCGCCGACCTGGAGTTCTGCGAGGCGTTCCTGCCCAACGCGCAGGAGGCGATGCGCTACACCGGCACCGACTGCCCCCGCCGCGCCGCCCACGCCCTCGCCCGGTACGTACCGCTGGCGGTCGTCACCCTCGGTGCCGAGGGGGCGTACGCGGTCGACGGCCGCACCGGTGAGACCGCCGAGGTGCCCGCCATCGCCGTCGAGGCGCTGGACCCGACCGGCGCCGGGGATGTCTTCGTGGCCGGATTCGTCGCCGGTACCCTCGCCGACTGGCCGCTCGCCGACCGGCTCGCCTTCGCCGGGCTCACCGCCGCGCTGTCGGTCCAGGAGTTCGGCGGCTCGCTCTCCGCCCCCGGCTGGTCGGAGATCGGCGCCTGGTGGCGCAAGGTGCAGTCACTGCCGGGCCAGGACCCGACGGCCCTGAGACGGTACGCGTTCCTGGACGGCCTGGTCCCCGGCGAGCGCGCCAGACCCTGGCCCCTGCGCCGAGCGGTCCCCACGATCGGCTTCGGCCGCACGGTATGAGCCCGCACGGCAGGAGCCCGCTCGGTAGGGGACCGTCCGGCATGAGCCCGTCCGGCATGAGCCCGTCCGGCCGTTCGCCACATCCCCCGCGAAAAGCCCTACGGCGATGTCAGCCCCCCGTCGTACCCTGGGAAACGCGAGGCCGCCCTCAGCCACGCGGCCGTATCAAGGAGGAAAAGCAGGCGATCTGCGCCGGCCCATGACTCAGACACCCACAGCTCATACCCCTGCGCAGGGGCACGCGAGCGCACAGATCACCGTCCCCGCCCAGCACTCCATGGTCACCCTCCTGGGGTCCGGCGACTCCCTTCTGCGTGTGATCGAGAAGGCCTTCCCGGCGGCCGACATCCATGTCCGGGGCAATGAGATCAGCGCGACCGGCGACCCGGCACAGGTCACCATGGTCCAGCGCGTGTTCGACGAGATGATGCTGGTGCTCCGCACCGGGCAGCCGATGACGGAGGACGCAGTGGAACGCTCGATCGCCATGCTCAAGGCGAGCGAGAACGGGGAGAGCGACGGGGCCGAGACCCCGGCGCAGGTGCTGACACAGAACATCCTGTCCTCGCGAGGCCGCACGATCCGCCCCAAGACCCTCAACCAGAAGCGGTACGTCGACGCGATCGACCACCACACCATCGTCTTCGGCATCGGCCCCGCCGGTACCGGCAAGACGTATCTGGCGATGGCCAAGGCGGTCCAGGCCCTCCAGTCCAAGCAGGTCAACCGCATCATCCTGACCCGCCCCGCGGTGGAGGCGGGCGAGCGCCTCGGCTTCCTCCCCGGCACCCTCTACGAAAAGATCGACCCCTACCTGCGCCCGCTCTACGACGCCCTGCACGACATGATCGACCCGGACTCCATCCCCAAACTGATGGCCGCGGGCACGATCGAGGTGGCGCCGCTGGCGTATATGAGGGGCAGGAGCCTGAATGACGCCTTCATCATCCTGGACGAGGCGCAGAACACCAGCCCCGAGCAGATGAAGATGTTCCTCACGCGGCTCGGTTTCGAGTCGAAGATCGTGATCACGGGGGATGTGACGCAGGTCGATCTGCCCAAGGGGACCAAGTCGGGGCTGCGGCAGGTGCAGGAGATCCTGGAAGGGGTGCCGGACGTGCACTTCTCCCGACTGTCGTCGCACGACGTCGTCCGGCACAAGCTGGTGGGCCGTATCGTCGACGCGTACGAGGAGTACGACAGCAAGAACGGCACGGAGAACGGCATGCAGCAGGGCCGTGGCAAGTCCGGTGCCAAGGGCTCTCAGGGGAAGTAGACCAGCAGCAGATGTCGATCGACGTCAACAACGAGTCCGGGACCGAGGTCGACGAGCAGGCGGTCCTCGACATCGCCCGCTACGCGCTCGCGCGGATGCGTATCCACCCGCTCTCCGAACTCTCGGTGATCGTCGTGGACGCCGACGCCATGGAGCAGCTGCACATCCAGTGGATGGATCTGCCGGGGCCGACGGATGTGATGTCCTTCCCGATGGATGAGCTGCGGCCGCCCTCGAAGGATGACGAGGAGCCCCCGCCGGGGCTGCTCGGGGACATCGTGCTGTGCCCGGAGGTCGCCGCCAGGCAGGGGGCGGAAGCGGACACGCAGCACTCCATGGACGAGGAGCTTCAGCTGCTCACCGTGCACGGAGTGCTGCATCTGCTGGGGTACGACCATGAGGAGCCGGACGAGAAGGCCGAGATGTTCGGGCTTCAGGCGGCCATCGTGGACGGCTGGCGTGCGGAGCAGGGCCTGACCGGTCCGTCCCCCGCCCCGACCGTGTCATGAGCATCCCCCTGATCACCGGCGCGGTCGCGCTGGTCGTCGTGGCCTGGCTCGCCGCCTGCGCGGAGGCGGGCCTGGCGCGCGTCTCCAGCTTCCGCGCGGAGGAATCCGTACGGTCCGGGCGGCGCGGCAGTGCCAAGCTGGCGCAGGTCGCCGCCGACCCCACCCGGTATCTGAATGTGGCGCTGCTGGTGCGGGTGGCCTGCGAGATGGCCGCCGCCGCGCTGGTGACGTACGCGTGTCTGAAGGAGTTCTCGGCCACCTGGGAGGCGCTGCTCGTCGCCATCGGGGTCATGGTGCTGGTGTCGTATGTCGCGGTCGGGGTGTCGCCTCGCACCATCGGGCGGCAGCATCCGCTGAACACCGCGACCGCCGCCGCGTATGTGCTGCTGCCGCTCGCGCGGATCATGGGCCCGATCCCCTCCCTGCTGATCCTGATCGGCAACGCGCTCACCCCGGGCAAGGGCTTCCGGCGTGGTCCGTTCGCGTCCGAGGCGGAGCTGCGGGCGCTGGTGGATCTCGCCGAGCAGGAGTCGCTGATCGAGGACGACGAGCGCCGGATGGTGCACTCGGTGTTCGAGCTGGGCGACACGCTGGTGCGTGAGGTGATGGTCCCGCGCACCGACCTGGTGGTGATCGAGCGTTACAAGACCATCCGCCAGGCCCTCACCCTCGCCCTGCGCTCCGGTTTCTCGCGGATCCCGGTGACCGGGGAGAGCGAGGACGACATCGTCGGGATCGTGTATCTGAAGGATCTCGCCCGCAAGACCCACATCAGCCGGGACGCCGAGTCCGAGCTGGTGTCGACGGCGATGCGCCCCGCGTTCTTCGTGCCGGACACCAAGAACGCCGGTGATCTGCTGCGCGAGATGCAGAAGGAGCGCAATCACGTCGCCGTGGTGATCGACGAGTACGGCGGCACGGCCGGGATCGTCACCATCGAGGACATCCTGGAGGAGATCGTCGGCGAGATCACCGATGAGTACGACCGTGAGCTGCCGCCCGTGCAGGAGCTGGGCGCGGGCCGTCACCGGGTCACCGCCCGGCTCGACATCGGCGATCTGGGCGAGCTGTACGGGCTGGAGGCGTACGACGACGAGGACGTGGAGACGGTCGGCGGACTGCTCGCCAAGTGTCTGGGGCGGGTGCCGATCGCCGGTGCCACCGCGGTGGTCGACCTGCCCGACGGGCGCTCGCTGCGGCTGACGGCGGAGGCCCCGGCCGGGCGCCGCAACAAGATCGTGACGGTCCTCGTGGAGCCGGTGGAGGCGGCGGGATCGGCGGGGGCTGTGAAGTCGCCGCATCGGGAGGAAGCGTGACCCCTCAGGAGCTGCGTGAGCTGTGTCTGTCGTTCAACGCGGCCGTGGAGGACTTTCCGTTCGGGTCCGAACTCTCGGTCTTCCGGGTCCTGGGCAAGCTCTTCGCGCTCAGCTCTCTGGACGCCGAGCCGCTGAAGGTCAACCTCAAGTGCGACCCACAGGACGCGGTGCGGCTGCGCGCCGAGCATCCCGGGCTGATCGTCCCCGGCTGGCACATGAACAAGCGGCACTGGAACACGGTGACGGTCGGCGATCTGCCGGGCACGCTGGTCAAAGAGCTGGTGGAGGACTCGTACGACCTGGTGGTGGCGGGTCTGCCGCGGGCCGAGCGGCTGCGGCTGGACCGCCGGTGACGGGCGGGCACGCTCGCTTCGTATGCTTCGGGGCATGACCGACAGCAGCGCGCTCGACGCCGAGGACCGCAAGATCGTCACCCTGGCCCGTTCCGCTCGGGCCCGCAACGGAGTGCCCGAGGGGGCCGCCGTGCGGGACGAGACCGGGCGGACGTATGTCGCCGGGACGGTGGCGCTCACGTCGCTGCGGCTCAGCGCGGTGCAGACGGCGGTGGCGATGGCGGTGGCGTCCGGGGCGCGGTCGCTGGAGGCGGCGGCCGTGGTGAGCGAGGCCGCGGAGGTGACGGCCGGGGATCTGGCGGCCGTACGGGATCTGGGCGGGGCCGGGACGCCGGTGTTCCTGGCGGGGCCGGACGGAGAGGTGCGGCTGAGGGTCGGCGCCGAGTAGGCACCCGGTCACTCGGCTGCCCGTTCACTCGGTCACCCGTCCATCCCTTCAATTTACCGGCGGTAACATGGCCGGTTCTCGCCCTCACCGCGGTCCGTCGCTCCGGTATCAATAAAAGCGCTAGTTCCGACGGACCGTCAGATCCGCAGCTCGTCAGTGCGTGGCGTGCCGTCTCCCGTACACCCCCACATGGCATCCCCCACACGGGAAGGGAACCGCATCCCCATGACACGCAAGCGGACAGGGACACTCAGGCGGACCGCCACCGGCGCGGCCCTCACGGCCGTCGCCCTCGCGGTCACCGGGCTCGCCCTGGCACCCACGGCGCTCGCCGTCACCCCCGCCACCGCCACCATCAACGCCGACTGCGGCGGCCTCGGCACCGGCGCCGCCACCCTCACGGCCACCCAGAACGGCACGGCGGCGACCGTCACCCTCACCTCCACCGCGATCACCGCCCCGGTCGCCCTCGGCGCCGACTCCATCGTCTCCTCCCTCACCCTGGTGAAGGCGGGCGGCGCCACCGTCACCTTCTCCGGCACCGAGAACCCGGCCATGAACACCGGTGACCCGGTCACCATCGGCCCGCTGAGCGGCACGGTGGCCTCCGGCGACAGCCTGGAGGCGTTCGGCGGCCAGCTGAAGATGACCATCTGGGGCTTCATCAACCTCACCTGTACGGCGACCGCGCCGCAGTCGCCGGGGCCGTTCGTGTTCGACTGATCCGGCCGCTGCGGCTGATCCCGGCCGCACGCCGTACGGGAGTGGGTCCGCGCCCGGGCCCACTCCCGTACGGCACCGCCTTGTGGATCAGGGAGAATGGGCCCCATGAGCGTTCGAACCCCGTCCTCCGAGCCGTCAAAGGCGCCGCACCGCGCCGGCTTCGCCTGTTTCGTGGGCCGCCCCAACGCGGGCAAGTCCACCCTCACGAACGCTCTGGTCGGGCGGAAGGTGGCGATCACCGCGGACCAGCCGCAGACCACCCGGCACACCGTCCGGGGCATCGTGCACCGCCCCGACGCCCAGCTGATCCTGGTGGACACCCCCGGCCTGCACAAGCCGCGCACGCTGCTCGGCGAGCGGCTCAACGACGTGGTCCGCGCCACCTGGGCCGAGGTCGACGTGATCGGCTTCTGCCTCCCGGCGAACGAGAAGATCGGCCCCGGCGACCGGTTCATCGCCAAGGAGCTGGCCGGGATCCGCAAGACCCCCAAGGTCGCCGTCGTCACCAAGACCGACCTGGTCGACTCCAAGACCCTCGCCGAGCGGCTCATCGCCATCGACCAGCTCGGCAAGGAGCTGGGCTTCGAGTGGGCCGAGATCGTGCCGGTGTCGGCGGTCTCCGGCAAGCAGGTCGACCTGCTCGCCGATCTGCTGGTCCCGCTGCTCCCCGAGGGCCCGCACCTCTACCCGGACGGCGAGCTGACCGACGAGCCCGAGCAGGTGATGATCGCCGAGCTGATCCGGGAGGCGGCCCTGGAGGGCGTACGCGACGAGCTGCCGCACTCCATCGCCGTGGTGGTCGAGGAGATGCTGCCGCGTCCCGACCGCCCCGCCGACCGGCCGCTGCTCGACATCCACGCCTACCTCTACATCGAGCGGCCCAGCCAGAAGGGGATCGTCATCGGCCCCAAGGGCAAGCGGCTCAAGGACGTCGGGATCAAGTCACGCAAGCAGATCGAGGCGCTGCTGGGGACGCCGGTCTTCCTGGATCTGCATGTGAAGGTGGCGAAGGACTGGCAGCGGGACCCCAAGCAGCTGCGGAAGCTGGGGTTCTGACGGCTGTGCCCGCGCCGGGTGCGGGTGGCTGCCCGTGCCCGCGCGGCGGAGCCGCAGCCTGAGGCGGGGTTCGGGCTCAGGCCGGTGACAGGTCCTGGGTGCCCACCACCCGCAGGAGCCTGAGGCGTTCATGGCTCTGGGTCCCCGGGCGGGCCGTGTGGATGACCAGCAGATGGCGGTGCTGGTGGCTCAGCAGGACCTCGCAGTCCAGCTCCAGCAGGCCCACCACCGGGTGCAGGAAGCGTTTCGTGGCGCGGTTGCGCCGCGAGACCTCGTGCTCGGTCCACAGCCGGGCGAACTCCTCGCTGGTTGAGCGGAGTTCGGCCACCAGGGCGGCCGGTTCCGGGTCGTCGGGACGGGCCGCGGACACCGCGCGCAGGGTCGCCACATGGCTGCGGGCCATGGCCGGGTGGTCCTCGGGCGGGAAGAGCGCGAGCGAGCCGGGGTTGAACTCGCTGCCCGCACCGACCCCTGGTCCGGCGTCATGTCCACCGAACGGATCCGCCGCGAACTGGGCTTCCGCCCGCTCTTCCCGAGCGTGTGGAACGCGCGGGACGCCGGGGCCCTGTGAGGCGGGCCCGGTGACGCGGCCGGGTCGTCACCGCTGGGCGCGCAGCAGCTCCCGGTACCAGCCGTAGGACGCCTTGGGGGTGCGTTTCTGCGTCGCGTGGTCCACGTGCACCAGCCCGAAGCGCCGCGCGTACCCCTGTGCCCACTCGAAATTGTCGAGCAGTGACCACACGAAGTAGCCGCGTACGTCGACCCCCGCCTCGATCGCCCGGTGCAGGGCGCGGATATGGCCGTCCAGGTAGCCGATCCGGTCCTGGTCGTCGAGGCCGTCGTAGGAGCAGCCGTTCTCGGTGATGACGATCGGCGGGAGCCGGTCGCCGTAGCGGTCGCGGAAGCCGGTCAGCAGCTCGGTCAGGCCGTCCGGGAGCACCGGCCAGCCGAAGTCGGTCACCGGGACGCCCTCGATCTCCCGTACCGAGAAAGGCAGTTCGGCCGGCATCCGCACCCCGCCGAAGTCGATCTCGGTGCCCTGCGGGGCGCCCACCCGGGTCGGCGCGTAGTAGTTGACGCCGTAGAAGTCGAGCGGCGCGGAGATCGTCTTCAGGTCGGCCGCGAGATCGTCGGACGGCATCAGCTCGCCCAGCCCGGACGGGTAGGCGCCCAGCAGCAGCGGTTCGGCGAACAGCCGGTTGAGCAGGACGTCGTAGAAATCGGCCGCCGCCACGTCCGCGCTGTCGCTGGAGGCGGGCCAGGTCGGGCCGTGCGAGTTGGCGATCCCGATGTCCGTGGCCCCGGCGGCGCGCAGCACCGGAACGGCCAGACCGTGGGCGAGCAGCTGGTGGTGGGCCACCGGCAGCGCGTCGAACAGCAGCTGCTTCCCGGGCGCGTGCAGGCCCAGGGCATGGCCCAGCAGGGTGTGTTCGGCAGGCTCGTTGAGGGTGATCCACCGCGTCACCCGGTCACCGAGCCGCCCGGCGACCACCGCCACATGGTCGGCGAACCGGGCGGCCGTGTCCCGCTCCCGCCAGTCGAGGCCGAGCGGCAGATCCCAGTGGAAGAGGGTCGCCACCGGGCGGACGCCCGCCGCGCACAGGGCGTCCACCAGCCGGTCGTAGAAGTCCAGCCCGCCGGGGGAGTTCACCCGGGGCCAGGAGAGGGAGAAGCGGTACGCGTCCACGCCCAGCCCGGCCAGCAGCGCCACGTCCTGCTCGTAGCGGTGGTAGTGGTCGCAGGCCACGGCGGCGGTCGAGCCGTCCTTCACCCGGCCGGGCTCGGCGGTGAAGGTGTCCCACACCGACGGTTCCCGCTCGTCCGCCGCGCCCTCGATCTGATGGGCGGAGGTCGACACCCCCCAGAGGAACCCGTCCGGGAACCGGGGAACGGGGTCGCTCGCAGGGGGTGTCGCCGTCTTCGCGCGTGGGTCGGTCGTCGCCATGCGCGGATCATCCGTACCAGGGGTAACGGAAGTCAACGGGCGGGTGGGAAAAGGCGGTTGCCCGCGCGGGGCCGGCGCGGGCTACGCGCCTTCCTTGAGGACCCGTCTGATCAGCTCGCGCTGGTCGTCCGTGAGCCGGGGGTCCGCGCAGTACACCGTGGTGCCGTCCACCGTGATCTCGTAGCCGAAGCCGTCCGGCACCCCGGGTGGCGGGGTGCCCCGGCCGGCGGCGACCGCCCGCCCGGCCAGGGCCTGCCACTGAGCCGCATCGGGCCGCCCCGAGGTGTCCACCTCGGCGTGCCGCTCGATGCCGGCGAAACCTCCCGTGCGCCTCACCTGAATCCGCATGGGTCCCTGTCTAGTACGGAACTACGCCTCGCGCACCCCGACCTGTTCCCAAGCCTTCTGCACGGCCTGGAGTTCCTCGCCCGCGCCGAACCGGGTCTGCGCGGCGGTGACCGTCAGATCGGCGAAGTCCGCGAAACTGGCCTGCTCCGACAGTTCGCCGCCGGTCAGCACGTCGTACCAGACCTGTCCGGCCCGCTCCCAGGCGTGGCCGCCGAGTTCGGTGGCGGCGAGGTAGAACGCGTGGTTGGGGATGCCGGAGTTGATGTGCACGCCGCCGTTGTCCCGGCCGGTGCGCACGAAGTCGTCCATCGTCGCGGGCTGCGGGTCCTTGCCGAGGACATCGTCGTCGTACGCCGTGCCCGGGGCCTTCATCGAGCGCAGGGCCACGCCCGTGACGCGCGGGGCGAGCAGTCCGGCGCCGATCAGCCAGTCCGCCTGGTCGGCGGTCTGGCCGAGCGTGTACTGCTTGATGAGGGAGCCGAAGACATCGGAGAGCGACTCGTTGAGCGCGCCGGGCTGGCCGAAGTACGTGAGGTTCGCGGTGTACTGGGTGACGCCGTGGGCGAGTTCATGGCCGATGACGTCGATCGGGAGGGTGAAGTCGAGGAAGATCTCGCCGTCGCCGTCGCCGAACACCATCTGCTCGCCGTTCCAGAACGCGTTGTTGTAGTCCTGGTCGTAGTGGACCGTCGCGTCCAGCGGGAGGCCGTTCGCGTCGATCGAGTCGCGGGCGAAGGCCGAGAAGAACAGTTCGTAGGTGGCGCCGAGGCCCGCGTACGCGCGGTTGACGGTGGCGTCCTGGCCGGGGTCCGAGCCTTCGCCGCGGACCTTCTTGCCGGGCAGGGAGGTCTTGTGCTGGGCGTCGTAGATGGTGCGGTGGGGGGTGCCGGGGGCCGCCGCGGCGGGGGCGGCGACCGCGGGGGCGCCCAGGACGGTGGTCAGGCGGCGCTGGGTGCGCTCGAAGGCGTCGCGCTGGAGGGTGCGGCGCGCTGCGCCGGCCACCGCGGGTTCTTGGGCCTGGGCGAGCTTGTCCAGGGCGTGTGGGGGGATGATCGTGCAGAAGATGGGCTCGTGGGCCCCGTTGTTCTTCATGTGCGACACCTTTGCACTCCGTTTGGCCTGCGTCACTAGGGGTTACCGGGAATGGTGAAGTGTGGGTCGGTTTTCGGTTGGGGTGGTTGCGGTGTGTTACAGGGTGCGGGTTGTGGGGGGTTGCTCGCGCAGTTCCCCGCGCCCCTTCAGGGCGTTGCCCGCGGCCCTGTGAAGGAGTCGGCCTCCGGGGTCCTGCATAGGTGAGTCCTGGTTTCGGATGGTGATACACGGGGGCGTATGGGGTCTGTGTCGGTTACAGTGCTGGGCATCATGCGTTTTGGGCTGCTTCTTCTTAGCTGCCGCGGCGAGGGCCTGTAATCCAGGTCGACTCCCTCCCCGCGGCGCTTGGTGTTGCCGTCGGCCGTCCTTCCCGGACACCTGAGGAGCCCCCGCATCATGGCGAATCGCCAGCAGCCCAGTTCCATGCCGATCCACAAGTACGGCCGCTACGAGCAGGTCGACATCCCCGACCGCACCTGGCCCGGACAGCGCGTCACCGTCGCCCCCCGCTGGCTCTCCACCGACCTGCGCGACGGCAACCAGGCCCTGATCGACCCGATGTCCCCGGTACGCAAGCGGGCGATGTTCGATCTGCTGGTCAAGATGGGCTACAAGGAGATCGAGGTCGGGTTCCCCGCTTCCGGGCAGACCGACTTCGATTTCGTGCGCTCGATCATCGAGGACGAGGGTGCCATCCCCGAGGACGTGACGATCTCCGTCCTGACCCAGGCCCGTGAGGATCTGATCGAGCGGACCGTGGAGTCCCTGAAGGGCGCCCACCGCGCGACCCTGCATCTGTACAACGCCACCGCCCCCGTCTTCCGCCGGGTCGTCTTCCGGGGCTCCAGGGACGACATCAGGCAGATCGCCGTGGACGGGACGCGGCTGGTCATGGAGTACGCCGACAAGCTGCTGGGCCCGGAGACGACCTTCGGCTACCAGTACTCGCCGGAGATCTTCACCGACACCGAGCTGGACTTCGCGCTGGAGGTCTGCGAGGCGGTGATGGACGTCTGGCAGCCCGGTCCGGGCCGCGAGATCATCCTGAACCTGCCGGCCACCGTCGAGCGCTCCACGCCGTCCACCCACGCCGACCGGTTCGAGTGGATGGGCCGCCATCTGAGCCGCCGCGAGCATGTGTGCCTGTCGATCCACCCGCACAACGACCGGGGGACCGCCGTCGCCGCCGCCGAGCTGGCGCTGATGGCCGGGGCCGACCGGGTCGAGGGCTGTCTGTTCGGACAGGGCGAGCGCACCGGCAACGTCGACCTGGTCACCCTGGGCATGAACCTGTTCTCGCAGGGCGTCGACCCGCAGATCGACTTCTCCGACATCGACGAGATCCGTCGTACGTGGGAGTACTGCAACCAGATGGAGGTCCACCCGCGCCACCCCTACGTGGGCGACCTGGTCTACACGTCCTTCTCCGGCTCCCACCAGGACGCCATCAAGAAGGGCTTCGACGCCATGGAGGCCGACGCCGCGGCCCGGGGCACGACGGTCGACGACATCGAGTGGGCCGTGCCGTACCTGCCCATCGACCCCAAGGACGTCGGCCGCTCCTACGAGGCCGTGATCCGGGTGAACTCGCAGTCCGGCAAAGGCGGCCTGGCGTACGTCCTGAAGAACGAGCACAAGCTCGACCTGCCGCGCCGGATGCAGATCGAGTTCTCCAAGATCATCCAGGCCAAGACGGACGCCGAGGGCGGCGAGGTCACGCCGAGCGACATCTGGGCGATCTTCCAGGACGAGTACCTGCCCAACCCGGACAACCCCTGGGGCCGTGTCCAGGTGCGTACCGGCCAGTCCACCACCGACACCGACGGGGTGGACACGCTCACCGTGGAGGCCACCGTCGACGGCACGGACACCGTGCTGACCGGCTCCGGCAACGGTCCGATCTCGGCCTTCTTCGACGCCCTGCACTCCACCGGCGTTGACGTACGGCTGCTGGACTACCAGGAGCACACCATGAGCGAGGGCGCCTCCGCGCAGGCCGCCTCCTACATCGAGTGCGCGATCGGTGACCAGGTGCTGTGGGGCATCGGCATCGACCCGAACACCACCCGCGCCTCGCTGAAGGCGGTCGTCTCCGCCGTCAACCGGGCGGCTCGCTGACCGCCGGGACCGGGGGTTTGCGGATCCCGTCCACCGTCTTCGGTGGGCGGGATCCCGCCGTTTACCGGCCAACTCACGCCAAGGTCACGGAAAGGTCTCGTCCAAGGTACTGACTACGGCTCACCGATGTGGCTAACATCACGCAGGCGCGGCGATGTTGCCGTGGGGTTACGGAGGTGCGACGTGCTGCCAGGACGAGACGGTCGCGCGGCCAGGCATTCGCGCATTCTGGGCACCCGCACGGCGTGGACGGCCGTCGGCGACGGACAGTTCTTCTGCCCGGGCTGCGGCGGCGACCGCAATTTCCAGCGGCTGACCGGGCGGCGCCGGTTCACTCTGCTCGGGGTGCCGGTGCTGCCGCGCGGCGAGACCGGGCCCACCATCGAGTGCGCGGCCTGCCGGCGGCACTTCGGGACGGACGTTCTCGATCATCCGACCACCTCCCGGTTCTCGGCGATGCTGCGGGACGCCGTGCACACCGTCGCGCTGGCCGTGCTCGCCGCCGACGGGACCCGGGCGCGTGCGTCGCTGTCCACCGCCGCGGGGACCGTGCGGGCGGCCGGGTTCGACGACTGCACGGAGGACCAGCTCGATGCGCTGGTCGAGGCGCTCGCGGCGGATACGGGGCGGGTGTACGGGCGGCCCTGCGGGCCGGGGCTGGCCATAGAGCTGCATGAGGCGCTCGATCCGCTGGCGCCGCATCTCGCGCCTGCGGGGCGGGAGGGGATCTTGTTGCAGGGGGCGCGGATCGCTCTCGCGGATGGGCCCTATACGGCGGCTGAGCGGGAGGTGTTGGCCACGGTTGGCGCGGCGTTGACCATTACGGCGGATGAGGTTACGCGGCTGCTGGCTGCGGCGGCGGTGCCCTAGGTTTTGGGTGCGGGTGTGTTGTGGCTGGTCGCGCAGTTCCCCGCGCCCCTGGGGGTGGTGGTGCTTGGGTCTTGGGTGCGGGTGTGTCGTGGTTGCTCGCGCAGTTCCCCGCGCCCCTAAGAGACTAGGGCGTCGCCGTACTCCCCCGGGAGTAGTCGGGGGCCGTCGACGCCTGGCGTAGTACCGGGTGACTCGGTCTTTCGTGTGACGTAAACGTGCTGGCCTCCCGGAAAGGTGGGGACCGTCTCAGACAGTCCTACCGGAGGGAGGCCCTTCTTATGGGGGCCGCTACTGCATCGATACGGCGACGGCGGCGGGTCGTGCCCTGGGTGGTGCTCGGGTTGTGGATCGCCGTGATGGTGATCGCCTCGCCGTTCGCCTCGAAGCTGGGGGATGTGCAGCGGGACCGGGCCGTGGACTATCTGCCGAACAGCGCCGACTCCACGCAGGTCGCCAAGATCCAGGACCGGCTGCCCGGTGGTGAGACCAGTGAGATGGTCGTCGTCTATCACCGCGACGGCGGGCTGACCGGGGCGGACCGGGAGGAGGCGGCCCGGCAGATCCAGGAGATCAGCGGGGCGCACCCGCTGGTCGCCGAGCCGGTGGGGGTGGACTCCGCGGACGGCACCACCCTGATGTATCCCGTCGCCAGCAATGAACCGGGGCAGGACGAGGACGCCCGGGACGTGCTCGTCAACGAGGTGCGGGACGTGGCCCGGGGCGGGGACGGGCTGAGCGTCGAGGTCGGCGGTGAGGCCGCGCTGGCCACCGACGCCGGGGAGGTCTACAGCTCGCTCGACGGACCGCTGCTCTACACGACCGTCGCCGTCGTCGCCGTACTGCTGATCATCATCTACCGCAGTCCGTTCCTGTGGCTGGTGCCGCTCGTCGTCGCCGGGATCGCGGACTTTCTGTCGATGGGCGTGGCCTACGGGCTCAACCAGTGGTTCGGGACGTCGGTGTCCGGCCAGTCCTCCGGGATCATGACGATCCTGGTGTTCGGCGCCGGGACGGACTACGCGCTGCTGCTGGTCTCCCGCTACCGGGAGGAACTGCGCACGGTGGAGCGGCCCTACGACGCCATGGTCCGGGCGCTGCGCGGCTGCGGGCCCGCCGTGCTCGCCTCGTCCGGGACCGTCGCCGCCGGGCTGCTGTGCCTGCTCGCCGCCGATCTGAACTCCAGCCGGGGCATGGGCCCCTTCGGGACCGTCGGCGTGCTGTGCGCGCTGATCGCCATGCTGACCCTGCTGCCCGCCCTGCTGGTGCTGCTCGGCCGACGGGTGTTCTGGCCGCTGGTGCCGCGCTACGGCAGTGCGCCCAAGGCCCGCCGGTCGCTGTTCTCGGCGATGGGCGACTCGGCCGGGCGCCGGCCCCGGACCGTGCTGCTCGGCGGGGCCCTGCTGCTCGGGGCGCTGGCCCTGGGCACCCTGAATCTGCCCGGCGACCTCAAGCAGGAGGACTCCTTCACGAGCACGCCCGACGCGGTGGCCGCCATGCAGACGCTCGCCGCCGCGTACCCCGAGCGAAGCAGCCAGCCCATCACCGTCGTCACCCCCACCGACGGGGCGGACGCCGCGCTGGCCCAGGTGCGGGACACCGGCGGGGTGAGCAGCGCCGAACGCGGGCGCAGCGGCGACGGCTGGACCGAGATCACCGTGATGGCCGACGCGCCGCCGCAGTCCGCCCAGGAGACCCGGACCATCGAGGAACTCCGTGACCGGCTGGACGGCTCGTACGTCGGTGGGCCCAGCGCCGAACAACTCGATCTGAAGGACACCAACGCCCGGGACCAGACGATCGTCGTACCGCTGGTGCTGCTGTCCGTGCTGCTGATCCTGGTGGTGCTGCTGCGCAGCCTGGTCGCGCCGCTGCTGCTGGTCGCCGCCGTGGTCGCGGTGTGGGGGGCCTCGCTCGGCATCGGCGGACTGGTCTTCGGGCCGCTGTTCGGCTTCGAGGGGACCGATCCGGGGCTCGGGCTGCTGTCCTTCGTGTTCCTCGTCGCGCTCGGCGTGGACTACGGCATCTTCCTCATGCACCGGATGCGGGAGGAGGCCCTCAAGGGCGCCGAGCCGGTCCCCGCGGCGCTGACCGCGCTGCGCACCACCGGCGGTGTCATCGCCTCCGCCGGAATGGTGCTCGCCGCGACCTTCGCCGTGCTCATCACCATGCCGATGGTGGCGCTCGCCGAGCTGGGCTTCGTCATCGCGGTGGGCGTGCTGCTGGACACCTTCCTGGTCCGGACGTACCTGGTGACCAGCGCGAGCGTGGCGCTGCGCCGTGCGGTGTGGTGGCCGGGGCCGCTGTCCCGGGCCCCCGAGCGGCCGGTGCCGCCGAAGGAGACCGAGCCGGTGACCGCGGGTACCCGCTGACCCGGCAAAGAACCGGGCGCCCCCTCCCTCCCGGAGGGGGCGCCCCTTGGCGGAAGATGAACCCGTGCAGGCAACCACCCAGGCGGGACGGCCCCGGCCCCGCGTCGGCGAGCGGATCATGGCCGCGATCAACCGCGACCCGCTGACCGCCCCGCACGCCCTGCGCAACGACGCCGTCCTCGCCGTCGCGGCGGCCCTCATCGGCACCTGTCTCGGCCTGGTGGGCGACCCCGGGCTGCGGCCCGACGCGCTCGGCTGGACGCTGCTGTACGCCGCCCATGTGCCGCTGGTGTGGCGGCGCCGCCATCCGGTGCTGGTGCTCCTCGTGGTCATGGCCCTCATCGGCCCGTACCACGCGCTGGACAACAACCACTCGGCGCCCATCCCGGTCACCATGATCGTCCTGTACACCCTCGCCGCCATCGGTACGGTCCGGCGCACCCTGATCACCGGCGGCGCCCTGCTGGGCACCGCCCTTGTCGTCAATGCCCTCACCAACCCCGACGGGCTGCGCGAGCTGCTGCGGATCTCCGGCTGGATCATCGCGATGCTGTTCTGCGGCATCGATGTGCGCTACTACCGGCAGTACTTCGCCGCGATCGTGGAGCGTGCCGAGCGCGCCGAACGGACCCGGGAGGAGGAGGCCCGCCGCCGGGTCGCCGAGGAACGGCTGCGCATCGCCCGCGACCTGCACGATCTGCTGGCCCACAGCATCACCCTGATCGGCGTGCAGACCTCCGTGGCCGCGCATGTCCTGAACGCCGATCCCGAGCGGCTGGACCGGGCCGCCATCGCCGCCGCCCTCGACGACATCGCCGGGACCTGCCGGTCGGCGCGCGGCGAGCTGCGCACCACGCTGGAGGTGCTGCGCGCCCAGGACGGCGGTGAGAGCCGGGGCCCGCTGCCCGGTCTGCGCGGCCTCGGCGACCTCGCCGACAGCGCCCGGCTGGCCGGGGCCACGGTGGATCTCCGCGTCACCGCCGACGCCGTGTCGCCCGCCGTGGGCGCGGCCGCCTACCGGATCGTCCAGGAGGCCCTCACCAACGCCGTCCGGCACGGCGGACGCGACGACCTCGCCGTACGGGTGCGGGTGTACGGCGACTCCGGCGTCCTTCGGGTCACCGTCACCGACGACGGGGCGGGCAGCGGCACCGGGACGCCGGGCTACGGGCTGGTCGGCATGCGGGAACGGGCCCGCAGTGTGGGTGGCACGCTGGGGGCGGGGCCGCTGTCCGGGGGGCGGGGGTTCGAGGTGAGTGCGGTGCTGCCGCTGGGGGGTGAGGATGGGGTGGCGGAGGCTGTGGAGTCGGGTGAGCCGGGTGAGCCGGGTGAGCCGGGTGAGTCCGGTGAGGCTGTTGCGTCCGTCTGGCCCGGTGGGGTTGCCGGGGGCGCCGGGCCTGTCGCGAAGGAAGGTGCCCGGTGAGTGGGGGGAACGAGGGGGGCGGGCCGATCCGGGTGCTGCTCGCCGATGACCAGACCCTCGTACGGTCGGCGTTCGCGATGCTCGTCGAGTCCGCGAAGGACATGGAGGTCGTCGGGGAGGCCGGGACCGGACGGGAGGCGATCGAGCTGGCCCGCAGCGCCCGCGCCGATCTGATCGTGATGGACATCCGGATGCCCGACCTCGACGGCATCGAGGCGACCCGGCTGATCTCCGCGGATGCCGCGCTCGCGGCGGTGAAGGTGCTGGTGCTCACCACGTACGACAGCGACGAGAACATCGTCTCCGCGTTGCGGGCGGGGGCCGCCGGGTTCCTGGTCAAGGACACCCGGCCCGCCGAACTGCTGGACGCCATCCGTACGGTCGCCGCGGGGGAGGCGCTGCTGTCGCCGGGTCCGACCGCGCGGCTCATCGAGCGGGTGCTGCGGAGTCCGACCGTGCCTGCCGTGCCTCGGGTGGGTGGGCCCGGGTGTCTGTCCGGCCGTGAGCGGGAGGTGCTCGTGCTGGTGGCTCGGGGGTTGAACAACACGGAGATCGGTGAGGTGCTCGGGCTCAGTCCGCTCACCGCGAAGACTCATGTCAGTCGGATCATGGGGAAGTTGGGGGTGCGGGATCGGGCGCAGTTGGTGATTGTGGCTTATGAGTCGGGGTTGGTGCGGGTGGGGGGTTCGGGCGGGTGAGGGGGTGGGGGTGCGGGGGGTGTGCCGGGTGCGGGTTGTTTGTGGCTGGTCGCGCAGTTCCCCGCGCCCCTGTCGGCGTTGTGGTTTGAGGCGTTGCAGGGCGCGGGCCCCTGACGGCGTTGGGGTCTGGGGGGTTGTAGGGGCGCGCGTCCCCTAAGGGTGGCGTTGTGGTCGGCCGCGTCGGGGAGTCGTCGCGGGTTCTGACGTTCCGTCAGGAAGCATGTGGGTGATGAGAGCCATGTTTGTGGTCCGTAGCCTGCTTGCCTCCGCCGTGCTCCTCAGCCCTCTCACTCCCCTTGCCTCCGCCGCCTCCGGCTGTGTTTCCTCCGTGCCCTATGTCGC
The DNA here is from genome assembly GCF_042790455.1 of Streptomyces sp. NPDC056734. Classification (NCBI taxonomy): domain Bacteria; kingdom Bacillati; phylum Actinomycetota; class Actinomycetes; order Kitasatosporales; family Streptomycetaceae; genus Streptomyces; species Streptomyces sp. NPDC056734. The sequence goes on along the minus strand of NZ_JBHTZD010000032.1, from coordinate 64,603 downwards.
TGGGCGTGGGGGTTATGACACCTATCGGATTCCCGCTGTCGTGGCGACCCGGCAGGGTGCCGTGCTGGCCTTTGCCGAGGGGCGGCGGGACGGGGCCGGGGACAGTGGGGACATCGATGTCGTGCTGCGGCGGTCCGGCGACGGGGGGTGTACCTGGGGGCCGCTCGTGGTGGTGGCCGCCGGGGAGGGGGACACGCGGGGGAACCCGGCGCCCGTCGTCGACCCGCGTTCCGGTGCGGTCGTGCTGCTGACCTCGTACAACAGTGGTGCGGTGACCGAGGGGCAGATCATGCGGGGGGAGGTGCGGGGGCGCCGGGTGTTTGTGCAGCGGAGCGTCGATGACGGCCGGAGTTTCGGGGTGCCGCGCGAGATCACCGCCGAGGTCACCTTGCCCGGCTGGCGCTGGTACGCCACCGGGCCCGGGCATGCCGTCGCCCTCACCCACGGGCGTCACCGGGGGCGGCTGGTGGTCCCGGCCAATCACTCCGCCGCCCCGCCCGCGCACTTTGGCGACACGGGGCAGGAGCGCCGCTGGTACGGCGGACACGCCCTGTACAGCGATGACGGGGGGCGGCGCTGGCGGATCGGTTTCGTGGACGATTCCTACGACGGGGTCGACAACGCCAATGAGTCCAGCGCCGCCCAGCTCCCCGACGGGCGGCTCTACTTCTCCGCCCGGGACCAGCACGGCACCAGCGTCGGGAACCGGCTCGACGGTCACTCCCGCGACGGCGGCGCGAGCCTCGAACGGCCCTACGCCGTCCAGCGGACCCTGGATGACGTCCCGGTGGTCCAGGCGAGTGTCCTCCAGGTCCCCGGGCGGGGTGCCCCGCTGCTGTTCTCCGGGCCGTCGGTGCCGACCGAGCGGCGGTCGATGGCGGTGTGGCGCAGTACGGACGGCGGGAGCACCTTCACCAAGGCGCTCACCCTCTCCGGGCAGCGGGCCGGATACTCCGACCTCGCGCCGCTCGGGCGGGACACCGTGGGGATCCTGTACGAGACCGGGGTGACGGGGACGTACGAGACGATCGCGTTCCGGCGGATCGGGGTGCGGGAGCTGGGGTGACTCAGAGGAGTCCCGCCGCTGCCAGGTGTTTGCCGACTCGCTGGGTCTCGTCCGGGGAGAGGGGGATCTGGGGGTCGGCGGTGGCCGGGCAGTCGATGATGCCGCGCAGATGCAGGGCGGCCTTGAAGGCGCCCAGGGCGGAGGAGCTGCCGCCCATGCGGGCCGGGTCGCCGGCGCCGGTCATGGCGAACAGGGCGCACAGCCGCTCCTGTTCGGCGCGGGCCCGGTCCAGGTCGCCCGCGCGGACCTGGCGGTAGAGGCGGACGTAGCCGTGCGGGTCGACGTTGGCGAGGCCGGGGACCGCCCCGTCGGCGCCGAGGGCGAGGGCCGCGTCGGCGACCACCTCGGAGCCGGTCAGCACGCTGAAGCCGGGCAGCGCGCGGGCGCCCAGGACGACCTCGCGGAAGCCGCCGAGGTCGCCGCTGGAGTCCTTCAGGCCCGCGAGGACGCCGTCCGCCGCCAGTTCCAGGACCAGGGCCGGGGAGAGCTTGGAACGGACCGAGAGGGGGATGTCGTACGCGAAGACCGGGATCCCGGCGCGTTCGGCGAGCAGCCGGTAGTGGCGGTCGATCTCGGCGGGGTGGGTGCGGGTGTAGAAGGGCGCGGTCACCACGGCGGCGTCGGCGCCCGCCGCCGTGGCGACGGCGAGGTGGTCCAGGACGCGGGGTGTCGTCATGTCGATCGCGCCCGCGAGGACCGGCAGGGAGCCGCCGATGTGTGCCACGACCGTCTCGATGACGAGGCGGCGCTGGGCGTCCGTGAGATAGGCCGCCTCGGAGGTCGAGCCCAGTACGAACAGGCCGTGCACCCCGCCCGCCACCAGATGGTCGACCAGCCGCCGCAGTGAGCGGACGTCGACCTCGCGGTCCGGCGTCAGCGGCGTGCAGACGGGCGGGACGACTCCGGTGAGCGGGGCGGGCAGGGGCATCAGGACTCCCGGGGGTGGCTCTGGCGGGCGAGATCGCGGGTCGACTCGTCCTCGTCAACAGGATGGTGACAGCGGAAGCGGTGGCCCGGGGTTGACGCGGCCGAAAAATCGGGCATTTTGTCCGCGCAGAGCTGATCGGCCTTCCAGCACCTGGTACGGAACGGGCAGCCGCTCGGCGGCCGGGTCGCCGACGGCACCGGGCCCACCAGCGGGATCGGGTCGATCGGGTGCAGCAGGCCGGGCGTCGCGGAGAACAGGGCGCGGGTGTAGGGGTGGCGGGCGTGGTCGGTGACCCTCGCGGCCGGGGCCACCTCGACGATCCGGCCGAGGTACATGGTGATCACTCGGTCGCTCATCCGCCGGACCGTCTGGATGTCGTGCGATACGAACACCAGCGCGAGGCCGAGGCGTTCCCTGAGGTCGAGGAGGAGATTGAGGATCTGGGCGCGTACGGAGACGTCCAGCGCGCTGGTCGGCTCGTCGGCGACCACCAGGTCCGGGTCGAGCGCGAGGGCGCGGGCGATGGCCACGCGCTGGCGCTGGCCGCCGGAGAGCTGGCCCGGCAGGGCGTCGGTGAGGGCGGTGGGCAGGCCCACCAGGGCCATCAGCTCGCGCACGCGTTCCTCGCGCCGGGGGCGGCTGCCCCGGCCGTGCACGTCCAGCGGGTCGCGCAGGATCTGGCGGACGGTCAGCCGTCGGTTCAGCGCGGTCGAGGGGTCCTGGAAGATCATGCCGGTGGAGCCGCCGATCGCCGTCCGGCGCTCACCCGGCGACATCTCCCACAGGTCCTGGCCGCGGAACGCCACCGTGCCCGACGTCGGCCGCTCCACGCCCACCAGCACCTTGGCCAGCGTGGACTTGCCGCACCCGGACTCGCCCACGACCCCGACCGTCTCCCCGGCGGCGAGGGTCAGGTCCGCCCCGGTCAGCGCGTACACCCGGTCCCGGGTGAAGACGCCCCCGCTGCGGGCCTTGTGCACGACGTGCGCGTCCGTGACCCGCACGAGGGCGGGCTTCCCGGCGCTCTCACCGAGATCCTCGGGTTTGACGAGGGCGTTCACGGGGCCTCCGTAGCTGGGGGATGGGTGGGGTTACAGGGGGTGAGTGCGGGGGTCACAGGGCATCGATCCCCCACGTACTCCCCCACGTACTCCCCCACGTACTCCCCCACCCCCGTCACCCCACCACCTCACTCCCCGTAGCCACCACATCCACCGCCGGCCGGTGGCAGGCCGTCAGGTGGGTGGGGGGGCCCGTGAGGGTGGGGGCGGTGGTGTGGCACAGGGTGGTGGCGCGGGGGCAGCGGTCGGTGAAGCGGCAGCCGGGGGGGAAGTCGGCGGGGGACGGGACGACGCCTCTGATCTGCGTCATCCGTTCCGCGCCGCCCTCCAGGGAGAGCACGCTGCCGAGCAGGCCGCGGGTGTAGTGGTGGGCCGGGGCGCGGACCAGGTCGGAGGTGACGCCGCTCTCCACGATCTGGCCGCCGTACATGACCACCACCCGGTCGGTGATGTCGGCGATCAGGGCGAGGTCGTGGGAGACCAGGATCAGGGCGAAGCCCAGTTCCGCGCGCAGCCGCAGCAGGAGCTGTATCACCTGCGCCTGCACGGTCACGTCGAGCGCGGTGGTCGGCTCGTCGGCGACGATCAGCTTCGGTTCGCGCGACAGCGCCATGGCGATCAGGACGCGCTGACGCTGTCCGCCGGACAGTTCGTGCGGGTAGCTGCGCAGGGTGCGGTCGGGGTCGAGGCCGACCAGGGTGAGGAGTTCGGCGGGAGTGCGGTGGCCGCCCCGGCGCACGACCTGCTTCAGCTGGGCGCGGATCGTCATCGCCGGGTTGAGGGAGGAGAGGGCGTCCTGGTAGATCATCGCCATCTCGTGGCCGAGCAGCCGGCGCCGTACCCGCGTCGGCTCGGCGAGCAGGTCGCGCCGGTGGAAGCGGACCTGGCCGCGCACCCGGGCGCCCCGGGGCTGAAGGCCCATCACGGTCAGCGCGGTCAGCGACTTGCCGCAGCCCGACTCGCCGACCAGCCCCAGCACCTCACCGGGCCGCACCTCGAAGCTGATGCCGTCCACGATGTCCACGCCCCGGTGGCGGCCCTCGAACCCGATGGCGAGGTTCTCCACCGCGAGCACAGGTTCGCCGGCCGGCAGCGGGCGGGCCCGCGACCGCAGTCGCCGGGCCGCGTCGGTGAGGCCCGGCAGCGGCAGCACCTCCCCGCTGCCGGGCTCCGGCGTCTCCAGCCGGTCCGTGTGCCCCTTTGGCACCTCGACCTCGCGGGGCGCGGGCGCCGCCCACGCGTCGGACACGCCCTCCGAGAGGACGTTCAGGGACAGGACCGTCACCAGCATCAGCAGCCCGGGGAAGACCGTCGCCCACCAGCCGCCGGTCAGCACCATGTTCTTGCCGTCGGCGATGACACTGCCCCAGGACGGGTCCGGCGGCCGGACTCCCGCGCCGATGAAGGACAGCGACGCCTCGAACACGATCGCCTCGGCGACCTGGACCGTGCAGAACACCAGCACCGGCGCGGCGCAGTTGATCGCCACGTGCCGCCACACGATGTGCCCGGTGCGCGCCCCGATCACCCGCTCGGCGGTCACATAGTCCTCGCCGTACTGGTCCAGCACGTTCGCCCGCACCACCCGGGCCACCGGCGGCGTGAACAGGAACGCGATCGCGCAGATCAGGACCGTGATGCCCCCGCCGAACACGGCGACCAGGACGGCCGCCAGCGCGATGCCCGGGAACGCCATCACCACGTCCAGACACCGCATCAGCGTCTCGTCCACCGCCTTGCGGGAGGTCGCCGCGACGGCCCCCAGCAGCGCGCCCGCCACCAGCGCGAGCCCGGTCGCCCCCAGCCCGATGGCCAGCGACCAGCGGGCCCCGTACATCAGCCGGCTCAGCAGGTCCCGGCCCAGACTGTCCTGGCCCATCCAGTGCGCGGCGGAGGGCTGCCCGGTGCCGTCGACCGGCGGGAACTGCGCCAGCGGGTCGTAGGGGGCGAGCAGCGGCGCGAACACCGCCGTCAGCACCACCACCGCCAGGAAGCAGACGGCGATCTTCGACAGCGGCGGCAGCCGGCGCCAGCCGCGCAGCCGGACACCCGGGCGGGCGAGGGCCTCGGTCAGCGCCTTACGGGTCATGATCATGCGGTCGAGTCCCTCAGTCGCGGATTGACCAGCAGGTACAGGACGTCGATGACGAGGTTGACCACGACGAACCCGATCGCCGTGGTGATCACCACCCCCTGGACGACCGCCGGGTCGCCGTTCTTCACGGCGTCGATCATCAGCTTGCCCATGCCGGGCAGCGAGAAGATCGTCTCGATGACGACCGCGCCGCCCAGCAGATAGCCGACGCGCAGCCCGAGCACGGTCAGCGGGTTCATCAGCGCGTTGCGCAGCACATTGCGCCCGACCACCACCCGGGGCGGCAGCCCGCTGCCGATCGCCGTCCGCACATAGTCCTTGTCCAGCTCCTCCACCATCGAGGTGCGCACGATCCGGGTCAGCTGGGCGGCGACCGGCAGCGACAGCGCCAGCGCGGGCAGCGCGAGGGTGCGCAGCCAGCCGGTGACGGAGTCGGCGGGGTTGATGTAGCCGCCGGCCGGGAACCAGCCGAGGCCGACCGCGAAGTACTGGATCATCAGCAGCGCCAGCCAGAACCCGGGCGCCGCCACCCCGATCAGCGACACCACCCGGATGATCTGGTCCGGCATCCGGTCCCGGTAGATCGCCGCGGTCACCCCGCCGATCAGCGACAGCACCACCGCGATGCCCAGCCCCAGAAACGTGAGCTGCATGGTGAGCGGCAGCGCGGTCAGCACCTGGTCCAGCACCTCGCCCCGGGTCAGGGCGCTGGTGCCCAGGTCACCGTGGAGCAGATCGCCCACGAAATTCACGTACCGCACCGGCATCGGATCGAGCAGTCCGTGTTCCTCGCGGAAGTCGTGCAGCTGCTGGGGCGTCGGATTGGCGCCCTGGAAGAACGCGGACGCCGGGTCGACGTCCGAGAACCGCATCACCACGAACACGAACAGCACGATCCCCAGCATCAGCGGCACCAGCAGCGCGACCCGGCGGATGAGGATCCTGACGACGGCGACCACGCGCGACTCCCCTCCGTACCGTCAGACCCAGGTGGCCTGAAGCAGATTGATCCCCGGATACGGCTGTGCCCTGACCCCGGTGAGCAGGCGCGGGTTCCAGGCGGTCATCAGCGCGTTGTGGACGACCGGGTAGAGCACCGCCTGCTCGGCGACGACATCGACGCAGTCCTGGATCATCGCCCTCTTGCGGGCGGCGTCCGGCTCCCGGGTCGCCCGGTCCATGTCCCGGAACAGCTGCCGGGCGACCGGGTCGTGTGCCCACCGGGTGTAACCCATCCACAGGTTCTCGGGGCCGTAGTTGTAGCGCATGATCAGATCGGCGTCGACACCGAACTGGTTGGGGTTCGAGGCGGCGGCCACCACCTGGTAGTCCTGCTTCTGGTCCAGCTTGGTGAAGACCGCCGTGGTCTCCTGCGGCGCCAGCGTGGTGCGCACCCCGATCGCGTCCCAGGACGCCTTGATGGTGGGCAGACAGTCCATGATCCAGCTGACATTGACCGCCATGATCTCCACGCTCAGCCCGCTGACCCCGGCCTCCTTCAGCAGCGCCCGCGCCCGGTCGGGGTCGTACTCGTAGACGGTCCTCGCCCGGCGGTACGCCGGATTGCCGTCGTCGAGGAAGGAGGTCGCCGGCCGGCCGTGGCCCTTGAGCGCCACGTCCACGATGGTGCCGGTGTCCACGGCGTAACGCAGTGCCTGCCGCACCCGTACGTCGTCGAACGGCCGGTGCGCGGTGTTGAACATCAGGAACAGGTTGTTCATCCCGGCCCCGCTGCCCACCTCCATCCCGCCGCCCTGGAGCTGGGCGATATTGGCGTACGGGATGTTGTCCGCGAGCTGCACGCCCGCCCCGGCGCCGGAGATCATGGCGACACGCGGGGCGGCGTCGATGATCGCCAGCCAGTTCATCTTCCTGAACGCGGGCGGGCGCGGGCCGTTGTAACCGGCGAACGCCTCGAAGACGGTGTTGGACTTCGGGTGGTGCGCGGACTGCCGGTACGGTCCCGAGCCGACCGCCAGCCCCTTGATCGCGTCGTCCCAGCCGCCGGGCCGGGAGAAGACATGCTTCGGCATGACCTTGGCCAGGGTCAGCCGGGACACCCCCTCCGGGAACGGGAACCGCAGCTCCAGCCGCACCCGCCGCGCGTCCAGCGCGCGGGCCTCCTTCAGCCAGGACGCGAAGAAGCCCTTGGCGAGGGTCTGGGTGTCCGGGTCGAGGATCCGGTCGAAGACGAACACCACGTCGTCCGCGGTGACCGGCGTGCCGTCGTGGAAGCGGGCGCCCTCGCGCAGGGTGAAGGTCCAGGCCGTGGCGTCCGGGTCGGCGGGCAGCGCGGTGGCGAGCGCGGGGTAGGGGGCCCGGGTGATCGGGTCGGTGTCGACCAGCCCCTCGTAGATGTGGTGGTTCGCCGCCATCGAGAACGCCGACGCCGTCTGCGTCGGATCCCAGTTCCCGTCGTTGCCGTACCCGATCACCGCCGTGAGCGTGCGGTCGGTGCCCGAACCGCCCCCCGTGTAGATCGTCGACTCCGGCCCGCACCCCGCGAGCGACGCCGACACCGCGGCGGCGCCCAGCGCCCCGGTACGGCTCAGGAACGCCCGGCGGGACGGCGCCGGGACGCCGTGGGGGACGTCGCGCACGGTTCCTCCAGCGGTGGGGGAGAGGAAGGTGACCATCAGAAGGTGGGAATGTGACGATCAGAAGGTACGACGTTCTACGTCCTGGTGAGCGTGACCATAAGAAAGGGCGTGGGGGTGGTCAAGGGATCGCACACGAATGGCCTATATGCCACGGGTCGGGGCAATGCCGGTGCCCGGCGGCGGGCATGAGTGCCGGTCACAACCCGGCCCGGGGTGTCGGACATATGTACGCGTACGATGCCGCACATGGGCGTCGACACCAGGAACCGCCGGATACAGCGCGCGGTCGTCCGCCTCATCCTGGACCGGGGACTCGGCGCGGGCGCTCCGCTGCCGACCGAGACGGAGCTGATGGCGGACCTCGGCGTCAGCCGCAACTCCGTCCGCGAGGCCCTCAAGGCCCTCCAGGCTCTCGACCTCGTGGAGATCCGGCACGGCTACGGCACGTACGTCGGCCGGGCGTCGCTCGCTCCGCTGGTGGACGGGCTCACCTTCCGCGCGCTGGCCCTCCGGGACGGTGAGGCGGGGGTGCTCGCGGAGATCCTTCAGGTGCGGGAGGTGCTGGAGGAGGGGCTGATCCGGCGGGTCGCGGGGGCGGTGACGGAGGAGCGGCTCGACGCGTTGGACTCCGTCCTGGAGCGGATGGAAGGTGCGGTCGGGGAGGAGTTCGGTGAACTCGACCGGGAGTTCGGTGAGTTGCTGTACGCCTCGGTGGGCAGTGCGCTCGTGCCGGAGCTGCTGGGGGTGTTCCGGGAGGTGTCCCTGCGGGTGTCCGGGGAGCTGGGTGGGGTTGCGCTCGGGCCCGAGGTGCGGGTGGGGCGGTATCGGGGGGTTGTGGCGGCGTTGCGGAGGCGGGATGTAGAGGGGGCGCGGAAGGCTTTGACCGGGGGCGCGTGACCCTCCGGGTGGGTTGGGGGCGCCTAGTCGTCCGCGGGGCTTGGGTGGGGTGGCGGGTGCGGGTTCGTCGTGGCTGGTCGCGCAGTTCCCCGCGCCCCTGACCGGCAGTGGTGCGGTCCGGTGTTTCGAGGCGTCCGGCGCTTTTTGCCTCAGGTCCTCCGGATGGTGCGTTCGCCTCACCGGGTTCCGTATGCGTGGCTGTCGTCGCGCCTCCGCTGTGGGCGGTATGGGCTGGGACACCGTGATCACGGCAAGGTCCCTCGAATTCCTCCACAACTGCTCGAAAACGCCGCCGATTTACGGATTCGAGCCGGGTGGTCACAAACGGCCGCGGAATTTTGGCCGAGGATTTCCCGGGCGCACGGTACCGTCGTGTTCGCACACCACCCGAGGTACCGAATCAGCCTCTGGCCATGACCAACACCCCCCAATGGCCAGGCACTTGTATCCCGGCGGAACAAAATCAGTCGGCGAGTCTACGGCCCGTCGCGCCGCCGTGAAGCCAAAAGCGTGAGATACGGAAAAGCCGGGGAGTCACGGGGCAGCACAAGGCGCGGCGCGATGCGTCGAAGAGGCGGAGGAAACGTTGAAAAAAATGCGGGCCGCAGGCGAAAGGGCCGGGATTTCTCCGGTATCCGGGCACGGCGAGGCGGTTCTGCTGTGAGTACGCCCAAGCCCCCCATCGGCGCGTACGTCGTCGACACCCGCACCGGCCAGGTAGGCGTCGTCATGGGCCACGAGGGGCCGTACGTGCAGCTGCGCCCCGTCGGCGGCGGCCGGGAGTGGGACACCCCGCCCGGCGCGGTCCGGGCGGCCAGCGGGGCCGAGCGGCTGCGCGCGGCCACGGCCTACGAGAACGCGCGCAGCCGCGGCGAGGTCCCTTGAAGGGGCTCCGCCGACCACACGCACCGGCCGAGTGGGCGAGAATGGGGTCATGACGCTGCCCCACCACCACGGCATCCCGCCGCGCCCCCCGCAGCCGGGTGAGCCGGACCGCGGGACGCCGTGCCCCGGGCCCCCGCGCGGAGGTGGGCGGCGATGAGTCTGTTCCGGGACGACGGCGTCGTCCTGCGCACCCAGAAACTCGGCGAGGCGGACCGGATCATCACGCTGCTCACCCGCGGTCACGGCCGGGTACGGGCCGTGGCACGCGGGGTGCGCCGCACCAAGTCCAAGTTCGGCGCCCGGCTGGAGCCGTTCTCCCACGTCGATGTGCAGTTCTTCGCCCGCGGCGGCGAGCTGATCGGCCGCGGGCTGCCGCTGTGCACCCAGAGCGAGACCATCGCGGCGTACGGCGGCGGCATCGTCACCGACTACGGCCGCTACACCGCGGGCACCGCGATGCTGGAGACCGCCGAGCGGTTCACGGACCACGAGGGCGAGCCGGCCGTCCAGCAGTATCTGCTGCTGGTCGGCGCGCTGCGCACCCTCGCCCGCGGTGAGCACACCCCGCACCTGGTCCTGGACGCCTTCCTGCTGCGCTCCCTCGCCGTCAACGGCTACGCCCCGAGCTTCGGCGACTGCGCGAAATGCGGCCTGCCCGGCCCGAACCGCTTCTTCTCGGTCTCCTCCGGCGGCTCGGTCTGCGTCGACTGCCGGGTGCCCGGCAGTGTCGTACCCTCACCGCGGACCCTGGACCTGCTCGGGGCGCTGCTCACGGGAGACTGGGACACGGCGGACTCCTGCGAGCCCCGGTATGTGCGCGAGGGCAGCGGGCTGGTCTCCGCCTATCTGCACTGGCATCTGGAGCGGGGGCTCAGATCCCTGCGGTACGTCGAGAAATTCGCCGCGCAGGAGAAGGCCGCCGCCGTACAGGAGAAGTCCGCCGCACAGGAGAAGTCCGCCGCGCGGGCCGAGTAAGAGACACGAGACACCGGCAAGACGGCAAGAAGAGACACGGGCAAGAGGAGACGAGAAGCACATGGTGGTACGCGGGATCCTGGGGCGCCAGCGCCGCGAGTACAGCACACCGCAACCGCACCCCTCCGGTGCCCGCCCGCCGAAGCTGCCCGGTGAGCTGATCCCGCGCCATGTGGCGATCGTCATGGACGGTAACGGCCGCTGGGCCAAGGAACGCGGCCTGCCGCGCACCGAGGGCCACAAGGTGGGCGCCGAGTGCGTCCTGGACGTCCTTCAGGGCGCCGTCGAGATGGGCGTGGGCAGCATCTCCCTGTACGCGTTCTCCACCGAGAACTGGAAGCGCTCACCCGACGAGGTGCGCTTCCTGATGAACTTCAACCGTGACTTCATCCGCAAGTCCCGCGACCAGCTCGACTCCCTCGGCGTCCGGGTCCGCTGGGTGGGCCGGATGCCCAAGCTGTGGAAGTCGGTCGCCAAGGAACTCCAGATCGCCCAGGAACAGACCAAGGACAACGACCGGCTCACCCTGTATTTCTGCATGAACTACGGCGGCCGGGCCGAGATCGCCGACGCCGCCAAATCCCTCGCCGAGGACGTCCGGGCCGGCCGCCTCGACCCCGGGAAGGTCACCGAGAAGACCTTCGCGAAGTACCTGTACTACCCCGACATGCCCGACGTCGACCTGTTCCTGCGCCCCAGCGGCGAACAGCGCACGTCCAACTATCTCCTGTGGCAGAGCGCCTATGCCGAAATGGTCTTCCAGGACGTCCTGTGGCCCGACTTCGACCGCCGCGACCTCTGGCGAGCCTGCCTGGAATACGCCTCCCGAGACCGCCGCTTCGGCGGCGCGATCCCCAACGAGGAACTCCTGGCAATGGAAGGCAGGCAGCAGTAGCGGAGAGGGGCGGGGGAGGGGAGGGGCGGGGGGGCGCAGCCCCCGCCCCTCCCCTCAGGGGCGCGGGGAACTGCGCGACCAGCCACGACGGCGGGACAGCCCGAACCCGGCATCAACCACCACGGCGCTCACGCCCCAGCGGCAGCACACTCCGCACAGGTGCCAAAAATCTCCACCGTATGCGCCACATTCACAAACCCATGCTCCGCGGCGATCGCCTCCGCCCAGGACTCCACGGCAGGCCCCGCCACCTCGACGGCCTTCCCGCAGGCCCGGCACACCAGATGATGATGGTGCTCCCCGGAGGAACACCGGCGATACACCGACTCCCCCTCGGACGTGCGCAGCACATCCACCTCACCGGCGTCGGCCAGCGACTGAAGCGTCCGGTACACCGTGGTCAGCCCGACCGCGTCACCCTTGTGCTTGAGCATGTCGTGCAGCTCCTGGGCGCTGCGGAACTCATCGACCTCGTCCAGTGCCGCGGCCACGGCGGCACGCTGCCGGGTGGCGCGGCCCTTCACGGGCGGTCCAGCGGTGGTCACTGGTTGCCTCCTTGCGTCTGCGGTGTGCCGGGCGCCATTGTGCCAGCCCAGCCGGTCCGCGGTCAGACGCCGATCCCCTTCTGCGCTCCCCGGGCGGCCGGGACCACGCATTCCGCAGGGTCCCCGGCGGGCTCGGCCGCGGCGGCGAGCCGGGCCCGGCGCCGGGCCAGCGGAGCCGCCAGCACGGTCAGTACCCCGAACGCGCCGATGGTCAGCAATACGATCGTCGCACCGGGCGGCACGTCCTGGTAGTACGAGGTGACGGTCCCGCCGAGCGTCACGGCCACCCCGAGCGCGACGGAGATCGCGAACGTCGCCGCGAAGCTCCGGCTCAGCTGCTGCGCCGCCGCCACCGGCACCACCATCAGCGCCGACACCAGCAGCAGCCCGACCACCCGCATCGCCACGGTGACCGTGACCGCCGCGGTGATCGCCGTCAGCAGATTCAGGGCCCGCACCGGCAGCCCCGTCACCCGCGCGAACTCCTCGTCCTGGCTCACCGCGAACAGCTGCCGCCGCAGCCCGAGGGTGACCAGGATCACGAACGCCGCCAGCAGACAGATCGCGGTGACGTCCGACTCCGAGACCGTCGACAGCGACCCGAAGAGATACGAGGTGAGATTGGCGTTGGAGCCGCCCGGCGCGAGGTTGATGAACATCACGCCGCCGGCCATACCGCCGTAGAAGAGCATGGCGAGGGCGATGTCGCCGCGGGTGCGGCCGTACCAGCGGATCAGTTCCATGAGGACCGCGCCGAGGACCGAGATCAGGGTCGCCATCCACACCGGGGACCAGGACAGCAGGAAGCCGAGGCCGACGCCGGTCATCGCGACATGGCCGATGCCGTCGCCCATCAGGGCCTGGCGGCGCTGCACCAGGTAGATGCCGACGGCCGGGGCGGTGATGCCGACCAGGACGGCGGCGAGCAGGGCCCGCTGCATGAAGGCGTAGTTCAGGATCTCCATCAGCTGAGCAGTCCCGTACGGATCGGCGACGCGCCCTCGGGGGCGTGCGGGTGGACATGGTCGTGGCCCGGCAGGGCGTGCTGGCCCAGGGCCTTGGGCGGCGGGCCGTCGTGCAGGACACAGCCGTCGCGGAGCACCACCGCGCGGTCGATCAGCGGCTCCAGCGGGCCCAGCTCGTGCAGCACCAGCAGCACGGTCGTACCGGCCGCGACCTGCTCGCGCAGGGTGCCCGCGAGGACCTCCTGGCTGGCCAGGTCCACGCCCGCCATCGGCTCGTCCATGATCAGCAGTTCGGGGGCTGCGGCCAGCGCGCGGGCGATCAGCACCCGCTGGTGCTGTCCGCCGGAGAGCGCGTCGACCGGGTCGCCCGCCCGGTCCGCCATGCCGACCTGCTCCAGGGCCCGGCGGACGGCCGCCCGGTCGGCCTTGCGGAAGACGCCGAAGCGGGTACGGGACAGTCGGCCCGCGGAGACCACCTCGGTCACCGTGGCGGGCACCCCGCCCGAGGCCGTGGTGCGCTGCGGGACGTAGCCGATCCGCGCCCAGTCGCGGAACCTGCCGCGCTCGGTGCCGAACAGCTCGATCCGCCCGGCGCTCACCGGCACCTGCCCGATGACGCTGCGCACGGCCGTCGACTTGCCGGAGCCGTTCGCGCCGAGCAGCGCGACGACCTCGGCGCGGCGGACGGTGAAGTCGATGCCGCGCAGCACCGGGCGCGAGCCCAGTTCCGCGCTCACCCCGCGCAGGGAGATCACGGCCTCGGTCTCGGCGCTCGCACCCATGGCGTCCTCCGTGTCTGTCATGCGTGGCTGTCCTGCGTGGCTGTCATACGGGTCTGTCCTGCGTGTCCTGCGTGTCTGTCATGCGCTTCCCAGGGCCTTCTGGAGCGCCGCCAGGTTCGCGTCCATGACCTGGATGTAGTCGTCGCCCCTGGACTTGTCGGTGATGCCTTCGAGGGGGTCCAGGACGTCCGTCTTCAGGCCCGCGTCGGCGGCGAGGGTCTTCGCGGTCTCGTCGGAGACCAGTGTCTCGTAGAACACGGTGGTCACTCCGTCCGCCTTGGCCTCGTCCTGAAGCTCCTTGATCCGGGCCGGGGTCGGCTCGCTCTCCGGGTCCAGGCCGTTGATGGCCTCCTGGGTGAGGCCGTAGCGCTCGGCGAGATAGCCGAAGGCGGCGTGGTTGGTGAAGAAGACCTTGGTGTCGGTGTTCTGGAGGCCCTCGGTGAAGCGGGTGTTGAGATCACCGAGCTTGTCGACCAGGGCGGCGGTGTTCTTCCGGTAGTCGGCCGCGTGGTCCGGGTCGGCCTTCTCGAAGGCGGCGCCCACGCCGTCGGCGATCTGGGCGTACTTCACCGGGTCCAGCCAGACATGCGGGTCGAGGGCGGGATCCGCGGCCCCGGACTCATCGGCGGGGGGCTCCTCGGCGGCGGCGTCCTCGCCCTCGTGGCTGTGCTCGATGTCGCCGTGGTCCTCCAGGCCGGTCAGCGAGGCGGCGTCGATCTTGGTCCCGACCTCGGACTGGGCGACGGCCTCGTCCACGGCGGGCTGGAGGCTCTTGAGGTAGAGCACCGCGTCGGCCTCGCCCAGCTGCGCGGTCTGCCGGGCGCTCAGCTCCAGGTCATGGGGTTCCTGACCGGGCTCGGTCAGCGTGCTGACGTTCACATGGTCCCCGCCGATCTGCTCGGCGAGGTACTGCATCGGGTAGAACGACGCGACGACATCGAACTTGTCGGTGTTGCCCGCCGCGGCGCTGCCGTCGGTGGAGCAGGCGGTGAGGGCGGCGAGACCCAGGGCGGTCACGGCCGCCGTGGGTATGAGGTGTCGACGTACGTTCATGACAGTCATTTTCAACAAATTTGGAAACCGTTGTCAACAAGTCGGTTCCCGCCCCCCTTCCCGACCTGCTCCGAGCCCTCCCTGAACCCTCTCCGGGCCCGCTCGCGGATCTTCCTCCCCGGGACCGATTTGATTGAGGGGGAGGCACCGCCGGTAACCTGAGGCATTCGCTCTGAAGCATCTCGCTTCGTCGCCCGTCGTCGTAATGAAGAGAGCACCGTGGCCGCCGACAAGATCGACACCATCGTCAGCCTGAGCAAGCGCCGTGGCTTCGTATTCCCTTGCAGTGAGATCTACGGCGGACAGCGCGCCGCCTGGGACTACGGGCCGCTGGGTGTCGAGCTCAAGGAGAACCTCAAGCGCCAGTGGTGGCGCTACATGGTGACGTCGCGCGAGGACGTCGTCGGTATCGACTCGTCCGTCATCCTGGCCCCCGAGGTGTGGGTCGCCTCCGGCCATGTCGCCACCTTCACCGACCCGCTCACCGAGTGCACCTCCTGCCACAAGCGGTTCCGCGCGGACCACCTGGAGGAGGCGTACCAGGAGAAGAAGGGCCGCGCCCCGGAGAACGGGCTCGCCGACATCAACTGCCCCAACTGCGGTACCAAGGGCCAGTTCACCGAGCCGAAGTCGTTCTCCGGTCTGCTCTCCACCCACCTCGGCCCCACCCAGGACTCCGGCTCGGTCGCGTACCTGCGCCCGGAGACCGCCCAGGGTATTTTCACCAACTTCGCCCAGGTGCAGACGACTTCGCGGCGCAAGCCGCCGTTCGGCATCGCGCAGATGGGCAAGTCCTTCCGCAACGAGATCACGCCGGGCAACTTCATTTTCCGTACCCGCGAGTTCGAGCAGATGGAGATGGAGTTCTTCGTCAAGCCGGGTGAGGACGAGAAGTGGCAGGAGTACTGGATGGAGCAGCGCTGGAACTGGTACACCGGCCTGGGTATGCGTGAGGAGAACATGCGCTGGTACGACCACCCGGCCGAGAAGCTCTCCCACTACTCCAAGCGCACCGCCGACATCGAGTACCGCTTCCGCTTCGGCGGCAGCGAGTGGGGCGAGCTGGAGGGCGTCGCCAACCGCACCGACTACGACCTCGGCGCCCACTCCAAGGCGTCCGGCCAGGACCTCTCCTACTTCGACCAGGAGGCCGGCGAGCGCTGGACCCCGTACGTCATCGAGCCCGCGGCCGGTGTCGGCCGGGCGATGCTCGCGTTCCTGCTGGACGCGTACATCGAGGACGAGGCGCCCAACGCCAAGGGCAAGATGGAGAAGCGCACGGTTCTGCGCCTGGACCCCCGGCTGGCCCCGGTGAAGGTCGCCGTGCTGCCGCTGTCCCGCAACCCCGAGCTGTCCCCGAAGGCCAAGGGGCTCGCCCAGGCGCTGCGGCAGAACTGGAACATCGAGTTCGACGACGCGGGCGCCATCGGCCGCCGCTACCGCCGCCAGGACGAGATCGGTACGCCGTACTGCGTCACCGTCGACTTCGACACGCTGGAGGACAACGCGGTCACGGTCCGCGAGCGGGACTCCATGAAGCAGGAGCGGGTGTCTCTCGACCAGATCGAGGGGTACCTGGCGGGCCGCCTGATCGGCGCCTGACGGTCTCCCGGTACGCCCGTCCCCTCCACCCCGGCCTCGGCTGTCGGGGTGGAGGGGACGGGCGTTTGCCGTCCGGTGTCTTCCTTCGAGGGGCCTGCATTGGTCCCCTTGAGGGGCCTGCATCGGTCCCCTGCATTGGTCCCCGATACGGGTCCCGGATTGGCCCTGTGGCCGGGCCGCGCGCGGCGGCACGCTGGGGCGTATGAGTCTCGCGTTCCTGCTGACCACCCTCGTCGTGGTCGCCACCCCCGGTACCGGCGTCGTCTACACCCTCGCGGCCGGGCTGTCGCGCGGGCGGCGGGCCAGTGTCGTGGCGGCGTTCGGCTGCACGGTCGGGATCGTGCCCCACATGCTGGCGACGATCACCGGCGTGGCCGCGCTGCTGCACGCGAGCGCCACGGCGTTCCAGGTGCTCAAGTACGCCGGTGTCGCCTATCTGCTCTACATGGCGTGGGCCACCCTCAGGGACCGGGACGCGATCGGGGTCGACGGCGAGGCCGCGCCGCTGTCGCCGGGGCAGATGATCTGGCGGGGCGTGCTGATCAACATCCTCAACCCGAAGCTGACGATCTTCTTCTTCGCCTTCCTGCCCCAGTTCGTCACCCCCGGTGAGCCGCACGCGCTGCTGCGGATGCTGGTGCTGAGCGGGGTCTTCATGCTGGCGACGTTCGTCGTCTTCGCGGTGTACGGGGTGCTCGCCGCGTCCGTGCGCAGCCAGGTCATCTCCCGGCCGAGGGTGATGACCTGGCTGCGGCGGAGTTTCGCGGGGTCGTTCGTGGCGCTGGGCGCGAAGCTGGCGTTCACCTCGCGGTAGCGGGCGGGGGCTAACGCCCTTGCAGGGCCTTGACGTTGTCGCCGAAGGTCCAGTTGCGGGAGCCGTCCCAGTTGATGGACCAGGTCATCAGGCCCTTGAGGCTGGTGCCGTAGTTCTGCCAGGCCTGGGAGACCAGGGACGGCGTCATGTAGCCGCCGCCCGCGCCCGACTGTGCGGGCAGGCCCGGGACCTGCTTGTCGTACGGGACACGGATCGTCGTGCCCTGGATGACCAGCCCCCGGTTGAGGCAGTCGGTCTGGGCGATGAAGCCCTGGACGGTTCCGGCGGAGTAGGAGTCGCCGGAGCAGCCGTAGAAACTGCCGTTGTAGTACTGCATGTTGAGCCACCACAGCCGGCCGTTGTCGGCGTACTTCTTGATGATCGGCAGGTACGCGCCCCAGATCGAGCCGTAGACCACGCTGCCGCCGGTGACGTACGCCGTCTCCGGGGCCATGGTGAGGCCGAAGTTGGCGGGCATCTGGGCGAGGATGCCGTCGATGATCCGGATCAGGTTGGCCTGGGACGCGGACAGGGTGTTGATGTTGCCGCTGCCGATCAGGCCGGTCTCGATGTCGATGTCGATGCCGTCGAAGTTGTACGTCTTGAGGATCGGGACGATGGTCGCGACGAACCGGTCGGCGACGGTGGCGGAGCTGAGGTCGATACCGGCGGTGGCGCCGCCGATCGACAGCAGGATCGTCTGCCCGGCGGCCTTCGCGGCGCACATCTCGGCGGGCGTGGCCACCTTCACCCCGTTGTCCATGCCGTCCTGCCACAGCGCGGTGCCGTCGGGCAGGATCACGGGGAAGGCCGCGTTGATCACGTTGTAGCCGTGCTGGCCGATCCGGGGATCGGTGATCGGGGTCCAGCCGAAGGGCGGATGGACCCCGTTGGCGGCGCCGTCCCAGTTCTCCCAGTAGCCCTGGAGCACCTTGCCGGTGGGTCGGGACTTGACCGCACAGGTGTCGGCGGCGGCGGCGGGCTGGGCGAGGGCGATGGTGAGGGGGGCGAGACAGGCGGTCGCGAGGGCGGCGGCCAGCAGGCGCAGTCTGCGGCGGAACATTCCTGACCTCCCGGTGGGAGTGGGTGAGTGGTGCAGGTGAATGTCGTAGACATGACAGTCGCGCGGTCCAGACCATTCGTCAATAGGTCTGGACCAATCGCGCGCACAGGGAGCCTGGCTGACAAATGACAGCTGACAGATATTGAAATCTGTCAGCTGTCGTGCCATCGTGGAGGCATGACGACGACACAGACACGTGCGCTCGGCCGGACCGGTCCCCGGGTCTCGGCCCTGGGCCTCGGCTGCATGGGCATGTCCGCGCTGTACGGGGACGTGGACCGGGCCGAGTCGATCGCGACCATCCACGCCGCGCTGGAGGCGGGCGTGACCCTGCTCGACACCGGCGACTTCTACGGCATGGGGCACAACGAACTCCTGATCGGCGAGGCCCTGCGCACGGCTTCCGCGGCCGGTCGTGAACAGGCGCTGGTCAGCGTGAAGTTCGGCGCCCTGCGCGACCCGGACGGCGGCTGGAGCGGGTACGACGGGCGGCCGGCGGCGGTGAAGAACTTCGCGGCGTACTCCCTCCAGCGCCTGGGCACCGACCACATCGACATCTACCGGATCGCCCGCCTCGACGCGGCCGTGCCGATCGAGGAGACGGTCGGCGCGATCGCGGAGCTGGTGGAGCAGGGGTATGTACGGCACATCGGCCTCAGCGAGGTGGGTGCCGGGACGATCCGGCGGGCCGCCGCCACGGCCCCGGTCTCGGACCTCCAGATCGAGTACTCGCTGATCTCGCGCGGCATCGAGGCCGAGATCCTGCCGACCGCCCGCGAGCTGGGCATCGGCGTCACCGCGTACGGAGTGCTGTCCCGGGGGCTGATCTCCGGTCACTTCAGCGCCGACCGGCAGCTCGCGGCCAATGACTTCCGCGCGCTGTCCCCGCGCTTCCAGGGCGAGAATCTCCGGCACAACCTGGGCCTGGTCGAGGCGCTGCGCGAGATCGCCGGGCGCAAGGGGGTGAGCGTCGCCCAGATCGCCATCGCCTGGGTGCTGTCCAGAGGCGAGGACATCGTGCCGCTGGTCGGCGCCCGCAGCCGGGACCGGCTGACCGAGGCGCTGGGCGCGCTCGCCGTGACGCTGGACGAGCCGGACCTCGCGGCGATCGAGCGGGCTGTCCCGGCGGGCGCGGCGGCGGGCGAGCGCTACCCGGCGGGACAGCTGGCCCACCTCGACAGCGAACGCTGACCGGACCGCCGGGTGCGGCCCCAGGTACGGTCAGTGACATGCCACCCACCAGCGAGACCCTCACCACCGAGCGCATCCTTGAGGTGACCGAGGAGGTGCTCCGCCGCCACGGCCCGGCCAAGGCCACCGTGGTCGACGTGGCCCGCGCGCTCGGCGTCAGCCACGGCAGTGTGTACCGCCACTTCCGCACCAAGGCGGCGCTGCGCGAGGCGGTGACCAAGCGGTGGCTGGACCGGACGTCGGAGCGGCTGTCCGTGATCGCCGGGGAGCACAGCGACCCGGAGGAGCGGTTGCGCTCCTGGCTGTGGGCGCTGTTCGATGCCAAGCGCCGCAAGGCGGGCGAGGATCCCGAGCTGTTCGCGACCTACATGGTGCTGGTCGACGAGGCGGTCCAGGCGGTCGACGACCATGTCACGGACCTCACCGCGCAGCTGACCCGGATAGTCGGCGACGGCGTGGCGACGGGCGTGTTCAGCACGTCCGACGAACAGCTCACGGCCCGCGCGCTGTTCCAGGCCAGCGGCCGTTTCCATGACCCGTGCTACGCGGCGGAGTGGGTGCGCCCGGAGGTGGAGACGGATCTGGAGGCGTTGCTGGAGCTGTTGCTGGGGGGGTTGCGTTCGCAGTGACGTGGGGTGGCGTGGGGTGCTGGCGGGGGTGACGCCGGGTGGGGTGCCGGGTGGGGTGCTGCCGGGGTGGCGCCGGGTGGGGGCTGCCGGGGTGCTGCCGGGTGTCGTGGTCTGGGTGGGGGTGTCCGGTTCGGGTTGACCTGAACCGCTCTTGAGGTTCTACGTTCCGAGTGGCAGGGCGGACCGGGCGGTGAGCCGGACGCGGGGCGCGGGCAGGGCACGGGCTCTCGGAGCGGAAGTGGTGATGGGGATGCGGGCGATCAGGGTGCGGGAGTTCGGCGGGCCGGAGGTACTGGTGGCGGAGCGGGTCGCCGATCCGGTGGCCGGGCCCGGGCAGCTGGTGATGGGGATGGCCGCCGCCGACATCATCTTCCTGGACACGCTGCTGCGCACCGGCTGGGGTGGGGAGTACTTCCCGCTCAAGCCGCCGTACATCCCCGGGGGCGGCGGCGCCGGGCGGGTGCTGTCGGTGGGGGAGGGGGTCGACGCCGGCTGGATCGGGCGCCTGGTGCTCGCGCGGGGCACGGGCGGCTATGCCGAGCGGATGATCGCCGAGGTCCAGGACACGGTGGAGGTGCCGGACGGTGTGACGCCCGCGCGGGCGGCGGCCCTGCTGCACGACGGGGTGACGGCACAGATGCTGGTCGGTGAGGGAGGCATCGAGTGGGGGGAATGGGTGCTGGTCGCGGCGGCGGCCGGGGGAGCGGGCTCGCTGCTGGTGCAGCTGGCGCGGGAGGCGGGCGCGCGGGTGATCGCGGCGGCCCGGGGCGAGCGGAAACTGGCGCTGGCACGGGAGTTGGGCGCACAGATCGCCGTGGACTACTCGGAGCCGGGCTGGCAGCGGCGGGTGGTGGAGGCGACGGGCGGCGCGGGGGTGGACCTGGCGTACGACGGCGCGGGCGGTCCCCTGGGCAGAGAGGTGTTCGAGACGGTGGCGAAGGGGGGCCGCTTCGTCACCTACGGCACGTCGAGCGGCTTCGCGGACATCGACCCGCACCTGGCGGCGCGGCGCGGTGTGACGGTGACCAACTCCCTGGAGTCCGGCTCGCCCGGCGCGGAGGAGGTGCGGAACCTCCTCACGACGGCCCTCACCCGCACGGCGCGGGGCGGGCTGCGTCCGGTGATCGGGGCGACGTATCCCCTGGAGCGGGCGGCCGATGCCCATCTCGCCCTGGCGAGGCGCGAGACGGTCGGCAAGTCCCTGCTGCTGATCCGGCCGGACGCTCAGCCGCTGCCGGGCGTGGAGTTCGTGGGGTCCACGGTCGCCTGATGGGCCTCGGCGAGATGCTCCTGCGCCTTCAGCCAGGGCAGGAACTGCGCGCTCTTGCGCCAGTCGCAGGTATCACAGCTGATGGTGCGCTGCACGCCGGTGCGTTCGACTCTCACCACATGTTCCCGTCCGTGCTGATCCCATCGGCTCACCTTGCTCGTATCGATCTGCGGCATGACGACTCCAGCCTTCGTTTCGACGATCAGTTCGATCCGATCCGGGGTGAACTCTTTCACGCGGCGAGGGGTGTGGGGTGGGAGCGGCGTCAACGGGGCTCACTTCATGGGGACTTCGGAGGTCAACGCAGGAGGGAGGGGGCGGGGCGGGGCCGTGGGAAGGGGGCGGGTCGCTTGCCGGTCGTCCCGGCGATCGAGGTGCGCCCGGCCCCGGCCCTTGGCAGCCCTCCGTCCGGGCCTCACCGAGCACCGGACGGAGGGTGCTCACGGGCTACCAGGCGCCGGGCGGTTTGTCGCCGGTGCGGCAGCGGGGGCAGTGGCAGGGGGGCCAGCGGAGGGTGTCGGCGAGGGTGAGGGGTCCGGGTCCGGGGCGGTAGACGCGTGTCCGAGTGCGGTCGACGCGCTCGCCGTCGGCCGCCCGGATGCGGTAGGTCTCGATGGTCAGGTGGGAGGTGCCCGGGGCGGGCGGGGTACCGGCGTTCATCGGGTGGCCTCGCCGTGCGGGGTGCGCTGGATGACAGCCTTGAGGATGTCGGAGAGGGCCCGCTGGAGTTCCGGGCTGTTTTCGATGGCTTCGTGTTCGGGGTCGGTGTACTGCCAGGTGTGGCATCCGGGGTGACCGGCGTACAGGATGCATGCCTCGTCCTTGGGGGTGGGCCCGGAGAGGGTGTTGCAGTCGGGCACGACCCGGAAGGCGTCGGGGCGCCGGCCGTCCGCCCACTGGGCCCACACCTCGCCCTCGCTCGCGTCATCCAGCTCCCACACCAGGTCGTGATGACGGCCGACGGAATGCTCCTGGAGCAGGCAGCGAGCACCGGCCGCACATTCTCCGGAGCACTGGAATCGTGGACCGACGCGAACATCGCCGCGATCAGACCGACCGGCATCAACGCGGTGGCACCACACACCCGAGGACGGGGAAGGGGCCAGGGCTGTTTGGTCAGCGAGATCACACCGCACCTCCCGACTTCGCCTGGGGCGCGGACGCGTCCCCGCACACGGGACCGACCGGACCGTCAGCTGCCCCCCACTTGAGCCCCAGCCCGCGCAAGCGCTGCCGCTCCCGTTCCTGCCAGTCCCGGATCCGCTGCCGTTCCCGCTCCCGCGCCGCCTCCGACACCGGGAGGTACGGCCGGACAACCACGGCCGTACCGGCGTCCAGAAGGACCCCGTCCCACCCCTCGGGGGAAACCTCCCCGAACGGCTGTCCCCGCCCCCGTAGTGATTCGGGCACGGTCACGGAACCCGATGCCCCCGTACCGTGCCCACCGGCCGCGAGCGGCAGGCGGGCACGACGGCGCCCGAACGGCGGCAGTAACAGCCGCAACAGACAGTCGAAGACCGGACCGATACGCTTCGGCACGTCAGCAGCTCCTCAAATTCCGGGCACAGGAAGTCGACCCGACCAGGTCAGGGCAACTTCCTGTAGGAAGTGGCTTCTTGTGGGAAGTTAGGGCACTCATCGGGTACGGTCAACCACATCTGATAGGAAGATTGAGGAGGCGGCAGTGGCAGGCACCGTGGCTCGGATGGCCGCATACCTGAAGGCCCGTATTGACCTGGGCACTCTCGAGCCTGGGAACAAACTCCCGCCGACTCAGGCCCTGATGAAGCAATTCGAACTGAGCGACAACGCCGTGTACCGAGGAATCGCACTGCTCAAGGCAGAGGGCTACCTCTACTCCCAGCAGGGCAAGGGCGTGTTCGTCTCCGACCGCCGCAGGCTGATCGTTGGCGAGAAGCGGATTGAGGGCATCGCTCAGCGGAACGAGACCATCAATCACCAGCGGAGCGTCCGGGTGGAGGCCCCTGACTGGGTCGCCGACCACCTGGGCTCGGGCCAGTGCGTGAACCGCGCCCGGACCGTGACCCGGGGGACCGTTGTACTGCAGGCGTCGCAATCCTGGGTGCACCTCGACGTCGCCGAGATCGTGCCCGAAGTGGATGAGCCCCAGGCATGTGACCCCACATGGCAGGCCGTCTACCAGGACCGTTCAGGCAACACCGTGCAGGTCGCCTCAAAGACCGTGGACACCCGGATGGCCACCGCCGACGACTGCGAGGCGCTCGAACTCACCGAGCCCGCACCCGTACTGGTGATGCGCAGCGTGTATGTGACGGGGAACAAGGTGATCGGCGTCGGCGAAGGTCTGTACGCCCCTGGCCATCCCCTCTCGCTCGCCTGAGCCCCGACTCAGCGGAGACGAGGGCGCCGGGAGGAGAACTGAGGAGGGCGTGATGGCAAACATGGCCCACGGCGGCGCTGAACAACCCTTCAGCCGGACTCCTCTTGTGGCGCGTTGAACCCACAAGCGGCCATCTCGTGTGGCCTGGACGGCCGTCCTGGCGACGCTGAGCGGTACCTGACGGAGGCGGATCGTACGGCGCAGCGGCACCCGCCGGGTACTCGCACACCCCCTGGCTGAGGCCGTGGGAGTGGCCGCCTAGTCCCTCGGGAACGGTCACCGCGCTGCGTCCGCCAGGAGTGGACGTTCGCCGCCCCGGCCCTCGGTGTGATCAAACCGCTGGCCGACGGAGACACCCCGTCCCTGGGTGAACTGGCGATAGCCTCCTCACTCCCCGCCGTCCACGTCGCAGCCCTCGTCTCCGAGCTGGTCGCGGCCGGTGTCGCCGCCGTCAGCCGGAGAAGGTAGCCGATGTTCACTGCCCCTGAGCAAGCCGTCAGGGACCGCATGTTCTCCGCCCGCGGCACGGCGTGCGCCCTGCTGGGCCTTGCCGACGTGGCGGGCGGAGGGGTGTGGGGGTACAGCGGCCGCACACTGTCCGGGGCCGTCGCCGCCCCGGACGGTCCCGCGTGGCTGCGGCTGGTCAGCGAAATGAGCGGCAAGGCGGGCGGGAAGCTGTGGGAAGGCCCTCGGGAGGCGGCAGGGGCCGTCCCCCCGGCCGTGCCCCGGCCGAGGCTGCTCGGGCTGGTGGACTGGTCGGCCGACGGCTGGGACTACCGGGCCGAGCTGTACGAGCAGGTCGACACACCGCCGGTGTCCTCCAGCCCGGTCCTTCGCGATGGGGTGGACGTGCCGGATGTCTGGTGGCACGACCTCCGCCGGGCCCTCGATCGACTCGCCCTCGTCGGCACCGGCCGCCAGGCCGTGCGCGAGCCGTACATCCGCCGCCGTGTCCCGGAGTTCACCGGCATCACCCCCGGCGAGATCACCTGGGCCACCGCACACGGTGACCTTCACTGGGCCAACCTCACCGGACCACGGCTGACCCTCATGGACTGGGAGGGCTGGGGCACCGCCCCCGTCGGATACGACGCCTCCTGCCTGTTCCTGCACTCCCTGCCGGTACCGGCCCTCGCGGAACGGGTCCGCAAGGAGTTCGCCCATGTCCTGGGCACCCCCGTCGGCCGGGTGGGTGAGCTGACAGCCTGCACCGAGATCCTCCAGGCAGCCGCCCGCGTGCCGTTCTACACCGACCTGGCGGACGCCGTCCGGCAGCACGTCGACCGCTTGAGGCAGGCCGTCGGGTCCGGCAGCTGACCCGGCCATCGAACCGGCACCCGTACGGACACCACGTCACTCACACGGGCACCAC
Source organism: Streptomyces sp. NPDC056734 (assembly GCF_042790455.1). Taxonomy (NCBI): domain Bacteria; kingdom Bacillati; phylum Actinomycetota; class Actinomycetes; order Kitasatosporales; family Streptomycetaceae; genus Streptomyces; species Streptomyces sp. NPDC056734. Next base: position 39,553 of record NZ_JBHTZD010000032.1, on the reverse strand, counting down.
TTCAGTCGGCCCCTGACGCGACGCCTTCGCCGGGACCTGGCTCCCAGCGTCAACCCGCCTCCCCACCAGCGCCCCCCGGCGCCTACCGCCCCACCCCCACCACCTCCCGCGCCTCCCCCGACTCCAGCCGCTCCGCAGTCCGTTCCGCCGTCCCCCGGGCCCACCGTCCGCTGGTCAGCAGGCCGATGACGAGGACGGCGACGCCGCAGGCCACCATGACCCACCACCCCGGCCGGGCCGCCGCCACGAACGCGTCGGCGTACGACGCGCCCGCGAGCCCGGCCGCCAGTACCGCGCCGACGACCGCGACGCCCAGCGTCTGGCCCAGCTGGCGGCTGGTGGAGGCGACGGCGGAGGCCACGCCCGCCTGGGAGACGGGCATGCCGGACACCGCCGTATTGGTGATGGGCGCGTTCACGAAGCCGAAGCCGATGCCGAACAGCAGGTAGCCCAGGAACAGCGTCACATCGGACGTCTCGGCGTGGAGCGCGGCGAACATCAGCGAACCCGCCGTCATCGCCACCCCGGCGATCAGCAGCGGCACCCGTGGCCCCCGGCTGCCCACCAGCCGCCCGGAGATCGGGGCGCACAGCATCGTCGGTACGGCCATCGGCAGCATCCACAGACCGGCGTGCAGGGCGTCCAGGCCCCGGACGTTCTGGAGGTACAGCGTCGACAGGAACAGGAAGCCGCCCAGCGCGGCGAACGAAGCGATCGCGATCACCGTCGCGCCACTGAACGGCGCCGAGCGGAAGAACCGCAGATCGATCAGCGGCTCGGCGCGGCGCGGCTCCACCCGGAGCAGCGCGACCAGCGCGATCACCGCGACGGCGGCGAACGGCAGCACGTACCCGAGTCCCGCGTGCGGCGCCTCGATGATCGCGTACGTCAGGGAGCCGAACAGCAGGATGATCAGGATCTGCCCGACCGGGTCCGCGCGGCGCGGCTTCGCGGCCCGCGACTCCGGCACGAACCGCAAGGTCAGCAGCAGCGCGGCGATCCCCACCGGGATGTTGATCCAGAAGATCGCCCGCCAGTCCACCACCTCCACCAGCAGCCCGCCGACCAGTGGACCGATCGCCATCGAGATACCGACCACCGCACCCCAGGCGCCGATCGCCCGGGCCCGTTCACGGGGATCGGTGAAGGTGTTGGTGATGATGGACATGGCGACCGGGTTGAGCATCGAACCGCCGATCGCCTGGACCATGCGGAAGGCCACCAGCGTCTCCAGATTCGGCGCCACCGAACACAGCGCCGAGCCCAGCGTGAAGATGATCAGGCCCAGCTTGAAGACCCGTTTTCGGCCGATCCGGTCGGCCGTGGAGCCCGCCAGCATCAGCAGCGAGGCGAGAACGAGCGTGTACGCGTCGATCGCCCATTGCAGACCCGAGGTACTCGCGTGAAGATCGCGCTGAATCGACGGCAGCGCGACATTCAGAACGGTGTTGTCCAGGCTCACGATCAGCAGGCTCATACAGCAGATCGCGAGCACCAGCATGCGTCGGCGGGAGCTGAGCTGAGACATGAATTCCACTGTACGCCGACATCGATAGTGCGGCTAACTAACGAAAAGCCTCGCAACGGACATCGCCTCCTCCCCCCACCCGGCACAATGGAGGAATGCCCACGCCCGCCACCCCCGCGCAGCCCCCGCTGTCGATCGGTCCGTACACCGTCCGGCCGCCCGTCGTCCTCGCCCCCATGGCCGGGATCACCAACGCGCCCTTCCGCACCCTGTGCCGGACCTTCGCCGAAGGCGGAGCCTTCCCCGGAGGCGGAGACGGAGGCGGAGACGGAGAAGGGGAAAAGGACGGAGGGCGAGAAAGGGATGGCACCGGCGGCGGCAAGGGCCTCTTCGTCAGCGAGATGATCACCACCCGGGCGCTGGTCGAGCGCAACGAGAAGACCATGCAGCTGATCCACTTCGACGCCACCGAGACCCCGCGCTCGATCCAGCTGTACGGCGTCGACCCGGCCACCGTCGGCAAGGCCGTCCGCATGATCGCCGAGGAGGGCCTGGCCGATCACATCGACCTGAACTTCGGCTGCCCGGTCCCCAAGGTCACCCGCAAGGGCGGCGGCTCGGCCCTGCCCTACAAGCGCCCCCTGCTGCGCGCGATCCTGCGCGAGGCCGTCACCGGCGCCGGCGCGCTGCCGGTGACGATGAAGATGCGCAAGGGCATCGACGACGACCACCTCACCTACCTCGACGCCGGCCGGATCGCCGTCGAGGAGGGCGTCACCGCCATCGCCCTGCACGGCCGTACGGCCGCCCAGCACTACGGCGGCACCGCCGACTGGGACGCCATCGCCCGGCTGAAGGAACACGTCCCGGAGATCCCGGTCCTCGGCAACGGCGACATCTGGTCCGCGAAGGACGCGCTGCGGATGGTCGCCGCCACCGGCTGTGACGGGGTCGTGGTCGGGCGCGGATGCCTCGGGCGGCCGTGGCTCTTCGCCGACCTGGTCGCCGCCTTCGAGGGGCGGCCGCACGACGTCGCCCGTCCGGCGCTGCGCGAGGTCGCCGACGTCATGGTCCGGCACGCGACGCTGCTGGGGGAGTGGATCGGCGACGAGTCACGCGGCGTCATCGACTTCCGCAAGCATGTCGCCTGGTACCTCAAGGGCTTCGCCGTCGGCTCGGAGATGCGGGGGCACCTCGCGATCACCTCGACCCTCGCCGAACTCCGCTCCGGGCTCGACGAACTGGACCTGGATCAGCCCTGGCCGTCCGGCGCCGACGGGCCGCGCGGACGTACCTCCGGCAACAACCGGGTCGTCCTGCCGGACGGCTGGCTGAAGGACCCGTACGACTGCGCGGGCGTCGGGGTGGACGCCGAACTGGACACCTCCGGCGGCTGATCACTCCCCACCGGGAAGGCGTCCCCCAAGGCTCTCAAGGGGCGCGGGGCCGTATCGATGTGCGGCTCCGCCGCGTGGGCGCGAGCAACCCCAACGAACCCGCACCCGCGCAGCCACCGCACCCCTCACCCCCACAGGCGCCTAAACGCCCCCGACCGCGGTCAACAGGGCCAGGGGCGAGGCCGCGGCCCGAGACTCCCGCACGCACGCATGCGCATAAGGAACCGGCCCCTCCCCACCCCGCTCGTACCCCGCGTACACCTCCGGCAGCCGTCCGCCCATCGCCACGGACGCCGCCACCACGCCCTGCGCCACCGCCCGCGCCTCGTCGTGCAGCCCGTACCGGGCCAGGCCCAGCGTGATCAGCGCGTTGTCGTGCGGCCACACCGAACCGCGGTGGTACGACAGCGGGTGGTACGCCTGCTGCCCGGCCGCCAGCGTCCGTACGCCCCATCCGGAGAAGAAGTCCGGCTCCAGGAGCCGCCGGCCGACCACCTCCCCGTACTCCTTGTCCAGCAGCCCGGACCACAGCAGATGCCCGGCGTCGGACGCCAGCGCGTCCAGCGCCCGGCCCTCGCCGTCCAGCGCCAGCGCCGGGAACGCGCGCTCGGACATCCAGAAGTCCCGCTGGAAACGGTCCCGCAGATCCGCCGCGGCCTGTTCGAGCAGCGCCGCGTACGTCTCGTCGCCCCACACCGTGCGCGACAGCCACGCGGTGCGGCGCAGGGCGTCGTACGCGTACCCCTGCGCGCCCGCCGCCATCACCGGTCCGGACGGACGGCTGCCGTCGGCGGAGCAGATCGCGCCGGGGGAGTCCTTCCAGTTCTGATTGGCGAGGCCGCCGCGGTCGGCGCGGTAGACGAGATAGCCGCGCGAGGTCAGCCCGCCGTGGTCCAGCATCCAGCCGACGGCCGCGCGGGCGTGCGGCTCCAGGCGCCGGGCCAGCACGCTGTTGCCGGTCTGCTCGACATACGCGCCGAGCAGCACCAGGAAGAGCGGGGTCGCGTCCACCGACCCGTAGTACCGCCCGTACGGGACCTGCCCGAAGTGCGCCAGCTCGCCGTGACGCACCTCGTGCACGATCTTGCCGGGCTGGGCCACCGCGTCGGCGTTGGTCCGGGTGGCCTGGGTCGCGGCGAGCGCGGGGAGCGTGGCGGCGGCCAGCTGCGGCCGGTAGGGGAGCGCGAACAGGGAGGTCAGCAGGGCGTCCCGGCCCAGCAGGCTGAGGAACCAGGGGGCCCCGGCGGCCGGGACGCGCAGCTCCTCGCCGTCCGGGCCGGTCGCCGGTACGTGCAGGATGGCGAGGTCCGCCAGGCCGCGCGTACACGCCGCCGCCAGCTCCGGCCAGCCGGTCGGGAAGGCCACGCCCTCCATGAACGCGGCCTCCTGCGACCGTACCCACTCGGTCACCGCGCGCGGGGAGCGCGGCACCCGCAGGGCCCGCTTCTCGCCGTGCGGCCGGGCCATCACCCGCAGCAGCAGCTCGGCCGTGCCGTGCGGCGGGAGATCGAGGGCCCAGACGAGGCGGCGGGCGCCGGTGCCGGTCTCCTCGACGGCGTCCGGGGCGGGCTCGGCGGTGACCGTCGTGGAGGACGTCCACTCGCCGCGCCGGTAGCCGAACTCCACCCCGTCGTCCAGGATCTCGCGGCGGCGCACGGCACCGGTCTTGGCGTAGGTGCGGTGGTCGGAGCGGAGTTCGAACTGGTCGGTGAAGTCGGCGTCGACGGTGAGCGCCAGCTGCACGGTGACCGGCACCGGGCGGTTGCTGGTCACCCGCAGCGACTCCACGAAGGAACTCTCCGCGACCGCCTGTTCCCGAAAGAGCGTGCACGCGGGCGGCTCGGTGCGCCCGCCGCGCGGTACGAGCACACACCGCGCGGTGTCGCCGCCGCCGACCGGCGCGAGCGCCTCCGGCACCGCCCCGTCCACGGTGAGCTGCCAGCGGCTCAGATGCCGGGCGTCGCGCACGAACAGGCCCTCGGGGGAGCCGCCGTGCCGTACGCCGCTGATGTGTCCGCTGTCGTCGACGGCCGCGAACGTGCCGCCGTACACGAGCAGATGCTGACGGTCCGTCATCCCCGGTCCCCTCCCTCGGCCGTGGCGGAGTCCGCGGCCGGTGCCATGGCTTGCAGCAGGTCGAGCGTGAGCGCGGCGGTCCAGCCGAAGCCGGCCGCGCCGCATGCCTCGCCGGTGTACGGGTCGACGTACTCGGCGAATCCGGACGTGCGCGCGCTGTCCACGAGGGCCGCCCGCAGGGCGTCGGCCCGCTCCGGCTCGCCGTGGACGCGCAGCCCGCGCTCCACCAGCCAGCCGGTGTTGAACCAGGCCGGCCCGCGCCAGTACCGGTGCGGGTCGAAGGACTCGCCCAGCAGGTCGTAGCTGGGCACCAGCCGGGTGGTGGCACCCAGGCCGAAGTGCGGGCCGGTCAGGGTGGCGACGAGGGTGGCGGCGATCTCGCGCGGCAGCGTCGGCAGCAGCAGCGGGATCAGGCCGGACACGGCCCGCTCGGGGATCAGTCCGCCACCGCGCAGATCGCGGCACAGGAACATCCCGGCGGCCGGGTCCCACAGCCGCTCGATCAGCACCGCGGTGAGCCGCTCGGCCCGCGCGTGGCGGGCGGTGCCGCTCGCGCCCAGCTCGCGGGCGATGCCCGCCAGCGCGTGCTCGGAGGCGATCAGCAGGGCGTTGAAGGCGGGGTCCTCGACAGCGAAGCCGCCGACGCGGGCCGACGGGCCGACGTGGGCCGACGGGCCGCTGCGGGCCGAGCCGCCGATGTGGGCCGAGCCGTCGGCGTGGGCCGAGCCCCGGACGTGGGCCGAGCCGCCGGTACGGGCCGACCGGCCCGCGGGGGCGGCGGAGATGCCGGAGACACCGGAGATACCGGCGAGGTGGGCGTAAGGCACATCGGCGTACGCGCGGTCCCGGTAGTCCGCCGCCAGCCGCACATACCGCCCGTAGTCCAGGTCCGTCGGCCGGTCCTCGGCGGCGCCGTGGTCGAGGTCGGCGCGGCGGAAGGAGCGGGCCGGGGCCGGGACGACCCGGGCGAGCGGGGCGTCCCAGGCCGGGCTGTTGTCCATGCCCTGTTCCCACGGGTGGACCACGGACGCCAGCCCGCCGCCGCCGAGGTCGCGGCGGTGCAGCAGATACCGGTGCCAGGCGGCGAGCTTCGGGTACATCCCGGCCAGAAAGCCGCGCGCCCGGGACAGCACGGGGTCGGCCAGATGGGTCAGCCAGACGGCCAGCGCATGCACGGGTGGCTGCACGATCCCGGACGTCTGTACGGTGCGCGGAGCGCCGGCGGACCGTCCGGCGGTCGAGGAGCGCCAGAAGTCGGGGCTCGGGAAGTAGGCGTCGAGCGGCACGGAGGGGTTGAAGACGATGTGCGGGACCCGTCCGTCACCCCACTGGGCGCCGAACAGCGTCTCCAGCTCGATCTGGGCCCGTAACGGCGACAGATGCCGCAGGCCGATCGCGATGAACGCGGAATCCCAGGACCACTGGTGCGGATACAGCCCGCGTGAGGGCACCGTCGAGGTCCCGGTCCAGTTCTGCTCCAGCACCCGGGCGGCGGCGAGCCGGGACGAATCCGGCGGCGGGGGATCGTATGCGATCTCCCGGTGCGCAGGTCGGGCGGTGAGTTGGGCGGTGCGATCCACTCGGGGCTCCCCGAAAGACATCCGGTCGGGTCGGTTCGGTCTTGGCCATCGTAGAGTTACGTCTATTTAACATGCAAAACCCAGGATGTAATGCAGACTTGGGAAACACAAGGGGGTGCGCATGACCGGTCGGATCGGGACTCAGACCAGCGCCGGTGAGCTGCTGGAACTCGTCCGCAGCGGACGCGCCACCACACGCGGCGCGCTCCAGCAGGTCACCGGTCTGTCCCGGGCCACGGTCGGGCACCGCCTGGACCGCCTCTTCCGCGCGGGCTGGCTGCGCGAGGGCGCCGGCGGCCCGGTCGGCTCCCCGCTCGGCGGCCGCCCCTCGATCACCCTGGAGTTCGACGACGAGCATGCCGTCGTCCTCGCCGCCGACCTCGACACCCGGCACGCCCGCGCCGCGCTGCTCACCCTGACCGGCGAGATCCTCGCGGAGAGCGGCGGCACGCTGGTGGTGGAGGACGGCCCCGAGCCGGTGCTCGGTGAACTCGGCGGCTGGTTCGCCGAGTTGCTGCGCAAGGCCGGGCGGCGCCCCGAGGAGGTCTGCGGCATCGGCCTCGCGGTGCCCGGCCCGGTCGACACCGACACCGGCAAGGTGATGGAGCCCCCGATGATGCCGGGCTGGGACGGGTACGACATAAGGGGCCGCCTCGCCCGCTCCTTCACCGACCACACCGGCTCCACCGCCTTCGTCCCGGTCCTCGTCGACAACGACGCCAACCTCATGGCGTACGGCGAACAGCGCACCGGGCACCCGGGCTGCGCCGCCTTCGTCCTGGTCAAGGTCTCCACCGGCATAGGCGCGGGGGTCGTCGTCGGCGGCAAGCTCTTCCGGGGCATCGACGGCGGCGCGGGCGACATCGGCCACATCCGGGTCCCGGAGGGCGCGAAGGCGCTGTGCCGGTGCGGTTCCTACGGCTGTCTCGCCGCCGTCGCCAGCGGGGGCGCGGTGGCCCGGCGGCTGGCCGAGGCCGGGGTGCCCGCGGCGTCCGGCTCGGATGTGCGCGAGCTGCTCGCGGCCGGGCATCCGGAGGCGGCGGCGCTGGCCCGGGAGGCCGGGCGCAGTGTGGGGGAGGTGCTGGCGACGGTGGTGACGCTGCTCAACCCGGGCGTCCTGATGATCGCCGGGGACCTGGCGGGCATCCCCTTCCTGACCGGCGTACGGGAGCTGCTGTACCAGCGGGCGCTGCCGCGCTCCACCGCTCATCTGGAGGTCGTGACCTCGCGGCTGGGGGAGCGGGCCGGGCTGGTGGGCGCCGGGGCGCTGGTGGTGGAGCATCTGTACGCGCCGGAGCGGGCCGAGGAGCGGTTGCGGGCGCTCGGGGTGTGAGTTGCGGGCGCTCGGGGTGTGAGCGCACGCTCGGGAGATGAGCAGTGGGTTTCCTCCCGGGTTGCCTGCCGGGATTCCTCCCGGGTCGCCTCTCCGGATCTCTCCCGGGTCGCCTCCCCGGATTCCTCCTTGGTTTCCTCCCGGTTTCATCCGTTCGCCACCGGTCCGCATGGTGATACCCCGTCGCCCTCACGGGCGTGATTCTCGCCACCCTTGATAAGGGTTCCGCTCAGATGAGCGAGTTGTGATCGACTGCACTTCTCAAAGAGTGGCACTGAGTGCCAATCGATGATCGTTCATCGAGCGAAATCAAACGTGCCATATGGCGCTCATGTGAGCGGAATGTGGCGCGTGGATCGATGATCGCGTTCAAGAAGTGAACACATGCGCGCGCGATTTCTTGCCAAGCCTTGACTTTCGATCCGGTGGCGGACGCGTGGTTACAGGCGCATGACGCACAAGTGGACGTACCCAGGCGCCTTGGATCTGGGTATGTTCCCGGCTGTCAGGGCAGCCACCGAGTCCTTCGAGGAGTTGGGACCCGTGTCGGAAAACCAGAAATTCGTTTACGACTTCACCGAGGGCAACAAGGACCTTAAGGACCTTCTCGGCGGTAAAGGCGCGAACCTCGCGGAGATGACCAATCTGGGCCTTCCGGTCCCGCCCGGCTTCACCATCACCACCGAGGCGTGCAAGGTCTACCTCGACAGTGGCGAGGAACCCGCGGCACTGCGTGACGAGGTGAGCGCTCATCTGGACGCGCTGGAGCAGCGCATGGGCAAGAAGCTCGGCCAGGCCGACGACCCGCTCCTGGTGTCCGTACGCTCCGGCGCGAAGTTCTCCATGCCGGGGATGATGGACACGGTCCTGAACATCGGCCTGTCCGACAAGTCGGTGCAGGGTCTGGTGCGGCAGTCCGGCGACGAGCGGTTCGCCTGGGACTCCTACCGGCGCCTCATCCAGATGTTCGGCAAGACCGTCCTCGGCGTCGACGGCGATCTCTTCGAGGAGGCGCTGGAGAAGGCCAAGGCCACCAAGAAGGTCACGGTCGACACCGAGCTGGAGGCGGCCGACCTGAAGAAACTGGTCACCGCCTTCAAGAAGATCGTCAAGAGGGAAGCCGACCGGGACTTCCCGCAGGACCCGCGCGAGCAGATGGACCTCGCCATCAAGGCGGTCTTCGACTCCTGGAACGGCGACCGGGCCAAGCTCTACCGCCGCCAGGAGCGCATCCCGCACGACCTCGGCACCGCCGTCAACGTCTGTTCGATGGTCTTCGGCAACCTCGGCCCCGACTCCGGCACCGGCGTCGCCTTCACCCGCGACCCCGCCTCCGGCTACCAGGGCGTCTACGGCGACTACCTCCAGAACGCCCAGGGCGAGGACGTCGTGGCGGGCATCCGCAACACGGTCCCGCTGGCCGAGCTGGAGCAGATCGACAAGAAGTCGTACGACCAGCTGATGCAGATCATGGAGACGCTGGAGAACCACTACAAGGACCTCTGCGACATCGAGTTCACCATCGAGCGCGGCCAGCTGTGGATGCTCCAGACCCGGGTCGGCAAGCGCACGGCGGGCGCGGCCTTCCGGATCGCCACCCAGCTCGTCGACCAGGGCCTGATCGACGAGGCCGAGGCCCTCCAGCGGGTCACCGGCGCCCAGCTGGCCCAGCTGATGTTCCCCCGCTTCGACGAGGACGCGAAGGTCCAGCGGGTCGGCCGGGGCATCGCGGCGTCGCCGGGCGCGGCGGTCGGCAAGGCGGTCTTCGACTCGTACACCGCGGTGAAGTGGTCCCGCTCCGGGGAGAAGGTCATCCTGATCCGCCGCGAGACCAACCCCGACGACCTGGACGGCATGATCGCCTCCGAGGGCATCCTGACCTCGCGCGGCGGCAAGACGTCCCACGCGGCGGTGGTGGCGCGCGGCATGGGCAAGACGTGTGTGTGCGGCGCGGAGGAGCTGGAGGTCGACACCAAGCGCCGCCGGATGACCGTCCCGGGCGGTCATGTGGTGGAGGAGGGCGACGTCATCTCCATCGACGGCTCCTCGGGCAAGGTCTACCTGGGCGAGGTACCGGTGGTCCCCTCGCCGGTGGTCGAGTACTTCGAGGGCCGGATGCACGCGGGCGCGGACGACGCCGACGAACTGGTCGCGGCCGTGCACCGCATCATGGCCTTCGCCGACCGCAAGCGCCGGCTGCGGGTGCGCGCCAACGCGGACAACGCCGAGGACGCGCTGCGGGCCCGTCGCTTCGGGGCGCAGGGCATCGGCCTGTGCCGCACCGAGCACATGTTCCTGGGCGACCGCCGCGAGCTGGTCGAGCGGCTCATCCTGGCGGACCACGACGAGGAGCGCGAGAAGTCCCTGAAGGACCTGCTGCCCCTTCAGAAGAAAGACTTCGTGGAACTCTTCGAGGCGATGGACGGCCTCCCGGTCACGGTCCGTCTCCTGGACCCGCCGCTGCACGAGTTCCTCCCCGACATCACGGAACTCTCGGTCCGGGTGGCCCTGGCCGAGTCCCGCCAGGAGCCCCACGAGAACGAACTCCGCCTCCTCCAGGCCGTCCACCGTCTGCACGAGCAGAACCCGATGCTGGGCCTGCGCGGTGTCCGGCTCGGCCTGGTCATCCCCGGCCTGTTCACCATGCAGGTCCGTGCCATCGCCGAGGCGGCGGCGGCCCGTAAGGCGGCCAAGGGCGACCCGCGCGCCGAGATCATGATCCCGCTGGTCGGCACGGTCCAGGAGCTGGAGATCGTCCGCGACGAGGCGGACCGGGTCATCGCCGAGGTGGAAGCGGCGACCGGCACCCAGCTCAAACTGTCCATCGGCACGATGATCGAACTGCCCCGCGCGGCCCTGACCGCCGGTCAGATCGCCGAGGCGGCCGAGTTCTTCTCCTTCGGCACCAATGACCTCACCCAGACGGTGTGGGGCTTCAGCCGCGACGACGTCGAGGCGTCCTTCTTCACCGCCTACCTGGAGAAGGGCATCTTCGGCGTCAGCCCCTTCGAGACCATCGACCGCGACGGCGTCGGCTCCCTGGTCGAGCTGGCCGCCAAGGCGGGCCGGGCCACCCGCCCCGACCTCAAACTGGGCGTCTGCGGCGAACACGGCGGCGACCCCGAGTCCGTCCACTTCTTCCACGAGGTGGGCCTGGACTACGTATCCTGCTCCCCCTTCCGCATCCCGGTCGCCCGCCTGGAAGCGGGCCGGGCGGCGTCCCGGTCAAAGGGCAGCGACCACCGCTGACCCTGCCCGCCCGCCATGGAGAAGGGCGGCACCCTTGTGCGGGGGGTGCCGCCCTTTGCGCTGGGCCCGCCTCGCGTGGGCCCCCGTTCGGCGTCCGCCCCGCCCTGCGTTCACCCGGCCCGGCGTCCGCCCCGCTTCCGTCACGGCATGTCCATGACCTGTCCATCCCGTTCCCACCCCGTCCCCACCCCGCTCCCATAGCGTCCCACTCCGCACGACCCCGTCGCCGACCGGCGGCGGGCCGGTCACGGCACCTCCTGGAGTGAGAGTGGAACGTCGTCACCTTCTGCGTGCGGCCGTCCTCGGCGGCTCGGCGGCTGCCCTCGGGGGCAGTCTGTGGCGGGGCGCGGCCTACGCGGCCCCGGCCCAGCCCGGCACCGGTCCCTACGGGGCGCTCGGCGCGGCCGACGCCAACGGCATCAGACTGCCCAGCGGGTTCACCAGCAGAGTGATCGCCCGCTCCGGGCAGGCGGTCCCCGGCACCTCGTACACCTGGCACAACGCCCCCGACGGAGGCGCCTGCTACGCCGACGGCAGTGGCTGGATCTATGTCTCCAACTCGGAGATAAACCCCTCCGGCGGCGCGAGCGCGGTGAAGTTCTCGGCCGCCGGTACGGTCACGGCGGCGTACCGGATCCTGTCCGGCACCCGTACCAACTGCGCCGGGGGCAAGACCCCGTGGAACACCTGGCTGTCCTGCGAGGAGGTGTCCCTCGGCTACGTCTACGAGACCGACCCCTGGGGCGTCGGCGCGGCCGTCCGCCGGGACGCCATGGGCGCCTTCAAGCACGAGGCCGCCGCCGCCGACCCGGTCCGCCAGGTCGTCTACCTCACCGAGGACGAGACCAACGGCCGCTTCTACCGCTTCGTCCCGGCCACCTGGGGCAATCTCTCCGCCGGCACCCTCCAGGTGCTGGTCGCCGGCACCGCCACCTCCGGCTCCTTCAGCTGGGCCAATGTCCCCGACCCGGACGGCTCCCCGACCACCACCCGCACCCAGGTCTCCGGCTCCAAGTCCTTCAACGGCGGCGAGGGCTGCCACTACGCCGACGACACGGTCTGGTTCACCACCAAGGGCGACAATCGCGTCTGGCAGCTCAATCTGACGAACAACACCTATGAACTGGCCTACGACGACTCCCTCGTCACCTCCGGCACCGCGCCCCTGACCGGCGTCGACAACATCACCGGCGCCGCCTCCGGCGACCTCTACGTCGCCGAGGACGGCGGCAACCTGGAGATCTGCGTGATCACCCCGGACGACGTGATCGCGCCGTTCCTGCGCATCGACGGCCAGTCGGCCTCCGAGATCACCGGCCCGGCGTTCTCCCCCGACGGCCGTCGGCTGTACTTCTCCAGCCAGCGCGGCACCAGCGGCAGTTCGTCCGGCGGGATCACCTACGAGGTCACCGGCCCGTTCCGGTCGTAAGGCGGCTTCCGGGGCGGTCGAACCGGCCGTCCACCGGTGACGGGTGGGGCTCGCGGGAACTCCCGCCGGGGCGAAGGCGTTACGCACGAACGAAATCCCGGCGAGTTCACCGAGCCCCACCCGTCCACCGACACGGAGGCACGAACCATGACCCGGATCCACCCCTCCCGCCGCTCCTTACTGACCGGCGCCACCCTCGCGGCGGTCGCCGCGACCACCGGCACCGCCCGAGCCGACTCCGCCGACGGCGGCTCCGCGCCCTGGCCCACGGAGTTCCCGCTCCCCGACGGCTTCCTCCCCGAGGGCATCACCATCGGCAGCCGCCCGTACGCCTACCTGGGCTCCCGCGCCAACGGCGCGATCCTCCGCACCGACCTGCGCACCGGCCGGGGCGAGCTCCTCCACCCGGGCGCCCCGGGCACCGTCTCCATCGGCCTCAAACTGGACTCCGACGGCCTGCTCCACATCGCCGGCGGCGGGGGCGGCACCGCCAGGATCATCGACACCCGCACCGGCGAGCTGCGCGCCACCCACACTCTCACCACCGCCACCCCCGCCTTCATCAACGACGTCATCCTGACCGGCGACCGCGCCTGGTTCACGGACTCCCGCAACCCGGTCCTGTACGGCGTCCCGCGCGCCCAGGGTGCCAAGGACATCCGCGAGCTGCCCCTGACCGGCGACTGAGTCCAGCTCCCGGACGTCAACAACGCCAACGGTGTGGTCGCCACGCCGGACGGCAAGGACCTGATCGTCGTCAAGAGCACCCCCGGCGAGCTGTACCGCGTCTCCCTGCGCACCGGCGCCGCCCGCCGCTTCACCCTCACCGGCGCCGACTCGGTGGCGGCCGGCGACGGCCTCGTCCGCATCGGCCACACGCTGTACGTCGTCCAGAACCGCCTCAACCAGGTCACCGTCTGGGACCTGGACCTCGCCCGCACCCACGCCACCCTGCGGCGCACGATCACGGACCCCCGGTTCGACATCCCCACCACGGCCGCCCGCCACGGCAACCGCCTCTACCTGGTCAACGCCCGCTTCACCAGCCCCCAGCTTCCCGGCACCACGTTCAACGCGGTGTCGGTGCCGCTCTAGCTGCCGCCCGCTGACCTTGCCGCTCACCCGAAGGGGCGAAGCCTGCCCCTCCGGGTGAGCGGCGGGGGCCGAGGGGCGGGCACGCTGGCGGTCACAACGGTGGAATCCGCCGTTCCAGACCGCTAGGAGCTTCCATGACCAAGGTGTCCATCGACACGGACCACTGCATCGGGGCCGGCAACTGCTATCTCACCGCCCCCGCGGTGTTCGACCAGGACGACGACGGCTTCGGGACCGTACGGCCCGGCAAGGAGGACGGCGGGGGCGATCCGCTGTTCCGGGAGGCCGCCCGGGGGTGTCCCGCCCAGGCGGTCGTCCTCACGGAGGACTGACTCCACGCAGGACTGACTCCACGCAGGACTGACCGGGGACTGACCGGGGACCCGCCTCAGGCCGCCCGTACCTCGTACACCCGCACCCCCACCCCCTCCTCGTCCAGGCAGCGGCCCGACCGGAGGTCGTAGCGCTGCTTCAGGAGGGGGGACGCGACGAAGGGGCGGCCCTGGTGGGTGCCGGTGAGGCCGCGCGAGAGGACGGCCGCGCCGCCGAACGGGTCGCGGTTGTCGATGGCGTACAGCGCTCCCGTGCGGTCGCGGAACAGGGCCACCTGGTCGCCGTCCGGGAGCAGCGCGGCCACGCCCCGGCCGGGGAGCAGGGCACGCAGATCGCAGACGGTCAGCCAGGTGTCGGGCGAGAGGCGGATCTGGACCTGCTGACCGGTCGTCGCGGGCGGACCGGTCGTCTCCGGGGCCATGGTCATCGCTGGGCGGTTCCTTCCAGGACGGGGCCGGCGGCGGGGCGGCGGCCGATGGCGAGCAGGGGCAGATCGGGCTTGATCTGGTCGCGCTCGGGGACGAAGCCGACGACCGGGTCGGGCGTGTCGGGGGCGTTCACGAACGACACGAAACGGGCCAGCTTCTCGGGGTCGGCGATGGTCGTCGCCCACTCGTCGCGGTAGTGCGCCACATGGTCGGCCATCAGCCGCTCCAGCTCCGCGCAGATGCCCAGGGAGTCCTCCACCACCACGTCCCGCACATGGTCCAGGCCGCCCGGCAGCCGCTCCAGCCAGGTCGAGGTGCGCTCCAGACGGTCCGCCGTGCGGATGTAGAACATCAGGAAGCGGTCGATCAGACGGATCAACCCGGCGTCGGTCAGATCCTGCGCCAGCAGGTCCGCGTGGCGCGGGGTGGCGCCGCCGTTGCCGCCGACGTACAGATTCCAGCCGTTCGCCGTGGCGATCACGCCGAAGTCCTTCGACTGGGCCTCCGCGCACTCGCGGGCACAGCCCGAGACGGCCGACTTGAGCTTGTGCGGGGCGCGCAGCCCCCGGTAGCGCAGCTCCAGGTCGATCGCCATCCGCACCGAGTCCTGCACGCCGTACCGGCACCACGTCCTGCCCACACAGGACTTCACCGTGCGCAGCGCCTTGCCGTACGCGTGCCCGGACTCGAAGCCCGCGTCCACCAGCCGCGTCCAGATCAGCGGCAATTGCTCCACCCGCGCCCCGAACAGGTCGATCCGCTGACCGCCGGTGATCTTCGTGTAGAGCCCGAAGTCCCGTGCGATCTCACCGATCACGATGAGCTTCTCGGGGGTGATCTCACCGCCGGGGATCCGCGGTACGACGGAGTACGAGCCGTTCTTCTGGAGGTTGGCGAGGAAGTGGTCGTTGCTGTCCTGGAGCGCCGCCTGCTCGCCGTCCAGGACATAGCCGCTCGCGCCGATCGTGGGGGCGAGGGAGGCGATCACCGAGGCCACCGCCGGTTTGCAGATCTCGCAGCCGTCGCCGTCGCGGGCGCCCTCACGGCCGTACCGGCCGAGCAGCTCGCGGTACGTGGTGACGCGCAGGGCCAGGACGATCTCGTACAGCTCCTCGCGGGTCTGGGCGAAGCAGCCGCACAGGCCCTTGTCGACCTCGACGCCGCTCGCCTCCAGCTCGGCGGTGACCAGCTGGCCCAGCACCTTGACGCAACTGCCGCACCCGGTGCCCGCCCTGGTGCACTTCTTCACCTCGGGGACCGTGGCGCAGGAGTGGTCCGTCACCGCCGCGCGGACCGCGCCCTTGGAGACGTTGTGGCAGGAGCAGACCACCGCCTCGTCCGGCAGCGCGGACGGCCCGAGCTGGGCGCCGCCCACCGCCCCGGCCGGCAGCACCAGCGACTCGGGGGCGAGGGGCGGGACGGAACCGGTCAGCGCGCGCAGCGTCCCGTACGCGTCCGCGTCGCCCACCAGGATGCCGCCCAGCAGGGTGCCGTCCCGGCCCATGACCAGCTTCTTGTACAGCCCCGAGCGGGCGTCGGAGTACACCACCTCCAGACAGTCCGCCGCCGTGCCGTGCGCGTCGCCGAAGGACGCCACGTCCACGCCGAGCAGCTTCAGCTTGGTGGACAGATCGGCGCCCGTGAACGCGGCCTCGGCCGCCGCGATGGTCGCCGCCGCCGTCTGCGCCTGCTCGTACCCCGGCGCCACCAGCCCGTACACCCGGCCGTCCACCGTCAGCGCGCACTCGCCGATCGCGAAGACCGACGGATCGGTGACCGTACGGCACTGCGCGTCGACCGTGATGCCGCCGCGCTCACCCACCGCCAGCCCGCAGTCCCGGGCCAGCTGGTCGCGCGGGCGGACACCGGCGCTGAACACCACCAGGTCGACGGCGAGTTCACCCCCGTCCGACAGCCGCATCCCGCTGACCGCGCCCGCCGCGTCGGTGAGGATCTCCTGCGTGCCCACCCCCGTGTGCACGGTCAGGCCCATGCCCTCGATGGTCCGCAGCAGGGCCGCGCCTCCGCCGTCGTCCACCTGGACCGGCATCAGCCGGGGCGCGAACTCCACGATGTGCGAGGTGAGTCCGAGCCCTTGCAGCGCCCCGGCCGCCTCAAGACCGAGCAGCCCGCCGCCGACCACCGCGCCGACCTTCGCCCCCGCGCCCGCACCCGTCCCTGTCTCCGTTCCCGTCCCCGTCCCCGTTCCCGCCTTCGCGTACGCCTCGATGGCGAGCAGGTCGTCGATCGTGCGGTACACGAAACAGCCCTCGGCGTCCTTGTTCGCGACCGGCGGTACGAACGGGTAGGAGCCGGTGGCCAGGACGAGGGTGTCGTAGGCGAAGACGTGCCCCGAGCGGGCGGTGACCGTGCGCGCCGCCCGGTCGACCGTCACCGCCGGGTCGCCGATCCGCAGCTCGATGCCGTGCGCGTCGATGAACTCCGCGTCGGTGAGGGAGAGTTCCTCGGGGGTGCGGCCCGCGAAGTACGACGTCAGCCGGACCCGGTCGTAGGCCGGGCGGGACTCCTCGCACAGCACGACCACCCGGTGCGTGGCCGTCAGACCGCGCTCGGCGAGCGCCTCCAGGAAGCGCTGGCCGACCATGCCGTGTCCGATGAGCACGATCGTGGGGGTGGCCCCCGGGGCGTCGGTCATTCAGGTGCCTCCGTCGCTACCACTCGCGCATTCGACGTCATGCACCGCAGCCTGCGGGGCGGGTGTTACCCGGCCGCATCCCCCCTGTTTCCCGAGGGGAACGCTGCCCTCAGCGGGTGGGGCGGGCCGGTGTGAGGGGTGTGCGTCGCCGGCGCGGCCGGATGCCCGCCGTGTTCCTCGCGCCCCCCGGCAGACGGGCAGATGGGCCGACGGGCAGATGGGCAGACGGGCCGACCGTCCGGACCTCAGATCCCCCTCAGGATCATGGACGCCACCACAACCCCACACCTAGGGTCGCGATCATGCCCGACATATCGCTGACCACCCTGGCCGTACTGTGCCTCGCCGCCCTCGCGGCGGGCTGGATCGACGCCGTGGTCGGCGGGGGCGGGCTGCTGCTGCTCCCCGCGCTGCTGCTCGGCCTGCCCGGCGCCACCCCGGCCGCGCACGCCCTCGGCACCAACAAGGCGGTCGCCATCGTCGGCACCACGGGCGCGGCCATCACCTACGCCCGCAGAGCACCGGTCGACGTCCGTACCGCCGTGCGCATCGGGCTGGCGGCGCTGGCCGGATCGTCCGGCGGCGCCTTCTTCGCGGCCGGGATGAGCACCGAGGTGCTCAAGCCGGTGATCATGGTGGTGCTGCTGGGCGTGGCGGCCTTCGTGATCCTCAAGCCCGCCTTCGGCACCGCCGCGTCCCCGGGACCGGCCTCCCGCCGCCGCAACCTCGCCGCGATCGGCCTCGCCGGTCTCGGGATCGGCTTCTACGACGGTCTGATCGGCCCCGGCACCGGCACCTTCCTGGTCCTCGCCCTGACCGCCGTGCTCCACCTCGACCTGGTGGCCGCCTCCGCCACCGCGAAGATCGTCAACTGCTGCACCAACGCGGGCGCCCTCGCCATGTTCGCCTGGCAGGGCGCGGTGCTGTGGCAACTCGCGGCCCTGATGGCGGTCTTCAACCTCGCGGGCGGCATGCTCGGCGCCCGCACCGCCCTGAAACGGGGCAGCGGCTTCGTCCGGGTCGTGCTGCTGACGGTGGTGTTCGCGCTGGTGGCGAACATGGCGTACGAGCAGTGGATCGCGTGACCGGCGCCGCGGGTCGATCCACCTAGCCCCGCCGCACCAGCAGCTCCACCACCCCCGTGACGTCCTCGTCGCCATGCCCGTCGGCCAGCCTGCGGGCGCTCAGCCACATCAGCGGGGTGATCAGCTCCGGGCTGACGCCCTGCTCCTCGGCGGCGCGCAGCATGGTCCGGTTGCCGGCCACCTGCATGGCGAGGTTGGAGACCACGCCCTTGACGTAGTCGCCGGACTCCAGCTGCTCGGCCATCTGGTGGGCCGCCGGCGTCATCGCGTTGACCCAGTCGACCAGCAGCGGCGCGAACTCCTTCGGCGCGATGTCCTCCCGCCGCACCAGCGCGAAGGCGTGCAGCAGCCCCGAGATCAGCCCGTCCAGCGCGCTGAGCAGCGCGACATCGTGCAGCGCGGCGAAGCCGGGGTCATCGCCGACGTACGAGGTCCCGGCGGGGACGGCCAGGGTCTCCCGGTGCTCCTCGAAGAGCGCGGCCGAACCGCTGTAGAAGACATAGCCCCCGGAGTCCGGCACCCCGATCATCGGCGGTACGGCCATGATCCCGCCGTCCAGGAACCGCGCCCCCCGCGCCTTCGCCCAGGCCGCCCGGGCCCGGCCGTCCTCCGGGGTCCCGGTGGTCACATTGACCAGATCGCGCCCGGTCAGATCGGCGTCCGCGAGCGCCTCGCCGACGGAGGCGTCGTCCAGCAGACAGGCGACCACCAGCCGCCCCGCGGCCACCGCCTCGGCCGCGCTCGCGGCGACGGTCGCGCCTTCGGCGGCCAGCGCCTCGGCACGGGCGGGGGTGCGGTTCCACACGGTCACCGGATGCCCGGCGGCGAGCCAGGCACGGGCCAGGGCGGTACCCATGGCACCGGCGCCGAGCAGGGTCAGCGGGGTGCGGGTCGGGGGAGTGCGG
Organism: Streptomyces sp. NPDC056734; assembly: GCF_042790455.1. Lineage (NCBI taxonomy): Bacteria > Bacillati > Actinomycetota > Actinomycetes > Kitasatosporales > Streptomycetaceae > Streptomyces > Streptomyces sp. NPDC056734. The sequence goes on along the minus strand of NZ_JBHTZD010000032.1, from coordinate 20,519 downwards.
GTGGCGGGAGTGCGGGTGGCGGGGGAGGTCGTCGTGTCGGTCATGGCGTTTAGCCTGGTCGCAGGGAACGTGCCCGCTCAAGTACGTACTTCGGAGTGGGTGGTTACCTCGGGGTGAGCGTCCTGGTCGGGGGCGTGACGACCAAAGCGTCCTGCCGGGGGCGTGACGACGGAAGGGGTCCGACATGCCGAACGGGCGACGGCCGGGAGCGCCGGGAGCGTACGTCTGCGGGATCGACGCGGCGATGGATGTGATCGGCGGCAAGTGGAAGGTGCTCATCCTCTGGGCGCTGGACGAACGGCCCCACCGTTTCGGCGAGCTGCGCCGGGAGCTGCCGGGCGTCACCGAGAAGGTGCTGGCCGCGCAGCTGCGGGAGCTGGAGGCGGACGGGATCGTGCACCGGGAGGAGTACGACGAGGTCCCGCCCCGCGTCGAGTACTCGCTGACCCCGCGCGGGGTCACCCTCAACGAGGCGCTGGAGCCGCTGGGGATATGGGGGAAGCGGAATGTGCTGGGGGTGGAGACGGCGCCTGTGCTGCCGTGACGTGTGAGCCGGCACCGACATGCGAGCCGTCACCCGGCAGTCCTGACGCTGTGACCTACCGGCTGCCCGTCAGATGGGCGAACACGACCACATTCCCCTGATACCCGGTGTCCCGCGAGTACCCGCCGCCACAGGTGATCACCCGCAGCTCGGGCCGGTCGGCGGCGCCGTACACCTTCTCGTCGGGGAAGGCGTCCGCGTCGTAGACCTCCACCGCGTCCACGGTGAACTCGGCGACCGAGCCGTCCCGCCGGTCCACCTCGATCCGGCCGCCGCGCTTGAGCGCGCCGAGCCGGTAGAAGACGGCGGGCCCCTGGGCGTTGTCGACATGCCCGGCGACGATCGCGGTACCGGTCTCACCGGGGGTGGTGCCGGCCTCGTACCAGCCGGCCAGGTTCTTCCGCGCGGCGGGCGGCACGTCCAGGCTGCCGCTCGGGGTCAGACCGAGGCCCATCAGGGGGGCGTCCACCCGGATCGCCGGGACCCGGATCCGGTCCGGCGGGGAGGGGGGCAGCGCGGGCGCGGCGGCGCCGGGCACGGCCGGGGCGGTGCCGGCCTGGGCGGCGGACGGCTGCGGCGGGGCGTGCGAGGCGCCGCCGCCGCCGAGCAGCCAGATGCCCGCGCACAGGGAGACGACGGTGACACCGGCTATCGCGGCGTCCCCCACTTTCCGCATGACGACCCCTCTCGTCGGCACTCCTCGGCGCCCCTTACGCCCCTCACACCTTTGGTGTCGCCCTTCGGGCTGGGCCCCGTGCCCCCTCCGGGCCGCGAGGGGCGTCGGACCCGGAGGGGAGGGGACATGCGGTACCGGTGGACGGACAGCGGAGGGTGCCCGTCACATCCCGTCGCCTCTCGCCCGGCGATGCAGGAGCCAGGTACCGCCCGCGGCGGCGACGGCCAGCGCCGCCACTCCGGCCGCGGTCTGCACGGGGTCGGGGCCAAGGGCACCGCCGACCCCCGTCTTCACACTTCCGCGCGGATACATCTGCCCATGGGCCGCGCTCAGCGCGACCACCAGGTCACCCACCGCCTGCCGCCCGCCCTCGGCGCACCTCGCGACGATCTCGTACGTCCCCGGCTGCGCGCTCGACGGCACCCGGAACTGGCCGATCGCGTTGCCCTCGTCCGCGCTGGGCGCCAGTGCGAAGCGCCCGGCGCCGACCGCGCTGGCGTCCCCGTCGATGGTCCCGCGCTCCCCGCACGCGTCGGTGGTCGCGGTGACATGCGCGCCCGGGGCGACCGAGTTCGGGGTGACCTTCAGGGTTCCGGCGGGCGGGGACGCCGTCGGAGCCCCGGCGGCCGGGGGTGTTCCGCCGCCGTACGCGGGTACGGCGAGGCCGGCCGCGGCGGTCACGCCTAGCGCGGTGGCGGCCAGCAGCCGGGCGGTACGTCGCATCGATGCTCCTTCGAGCGGTCAGGTCGGTCTGGTCGGGTCGTGGCCCTGCCCTTCGAGGAAACGGGCAGCGCGGCGAGCCCGCTTGTCGAAGCGGCGCCGGAAATGCGGTGAACGGGTGGCGGCGGGGGCGGCCGGACGCCGAAGTGCGCCGCGTTTCAGCAGGTCATGGCGGGAGCGGGAGCGCGGCGCGGGGAAAGTGTCCGAAGGACGGCCGGCAGGGGTGTGAATGGGTGACCCGGCCCGGGGACCGGCGACTTGACCTCAACCTTTCTTCAGGTACCAGCCTGTTGTGCATGACAACCGAGAGCACGATCCCGGCTCCCCTCGACGTCGTCGTCGTGGTCGGCAGCAACCGGCACGGCCGCTTCGGGCCCGTCGTCGCCGACTGGCTCCTCGACCGGATCCGCGCCCACCAGGAGCTGTCCGCGCAGGTCGTGGACGTCGCCGAGATCCCGTTGCCGATGACCATGAAGCCGACCCCGCAGGCCACGGCCGCGCTGGCCGACGTCACCCCACGACTGGCGGCGGCGGACGCGTTCGTCGTCCTGACCCCCGAGTACAACCACTCCTTCCCGGCGGGCCTGAAGAACCTGATCGACTGGCACTACGGCGAGTGGCGGGCCAAGCCCGTCGCCCTCGTCTCCTACGGCGGTCGCTCGGGCGGGCTGCGCGCGGTCGAGCAGCTGCGCCAGGTCTTCGCCGAACTCCACGCCGTCACCCTCCGGGACACCGTCTCCTTCCACCACGCCGGCGCCTCCTTCGACGACGCGGGCCGGCTCAAGGACCCGGCCACCCCGGACGCGGCGGCCAAGGCGATGCTGGACCAGCTGGTCTGGTGGGGCAGGACCCTGAAGGAGGGACGCGAGCGCCGCCCGTACGCCGCCTAGCGCGCCCCGGGGCGCAGATCGAACACACGGACGGGAGACAATCCCGTCCGTGACCCTTCCGTTCTTCGTCTACGGCACCCTGCGCCCCGGCGAGCCCAACCACGACGCCTACCTGCGCGGTCGCACCCGCACGGAGCGCCCCGCCCGCCTCGCCGACGCGGTGCTCTACGACGGCCCCGGCTACCCGTACGCCGTCCCCGAACCCGGGGGAGTGGTGCACGGCGACCTGATCACCGCCCTCCCGGACGCCTACGCGGAACTGCTCCACGCCCTGGACGCATTGGAGGAGTACGTCCCCGGCGACCCGCACAGCCTCTACGAGCGGACCACCCGCGAGGTCATCCCCGAGCCGCACGGAACCCCCGTCCGCGCCTGGGTCTACCTGGCCGCCCCACCCATAGCCACCGCCCTACGCACCCGTGGCACCCGTATCAAAACCGGCGACTGGCACTCCCGGAACCGCTGAACCGGGCCGGGCGGAAGGAGCGGGGGGAGGGGGGAACGGGGGAGCGGGAATGGGGGAGCGGGAATGGGGGAGGGGGGAACGGGGGAGGGCTGGACGCCCCGAACGCGGTGGCGCTGAACCGGCCTCGGCGACCAGACCAGCGAAGGCGAGGGGTGCACACCGGCCCCGCACCCCGCCCGCCGGGGACCCCGGCCCTCCGATCGGTGACCGTCTCTCAGGACGCCGCGACCAGCGCCCCGCCCTCCCGCACAAGCGACGAGGCCAGCCGCACAGCCGCGCCACCGGCCAGCGCCAAGCCGCACGCCCCTTACCCACGTACCCGCGGCACCCGCACCACGGACCCGCGGCACCCGCACCACGGACCCGCCCCTCACTCCGCCCCCGCAAGCGCCCGCCGCACCCCCGGCTCCTCCGGCCCCAGGAACGTCGGGTCCGGCTGGATCACCACGTCCCACACCGCCTTCCCGGCCGCGAGGATCTCCCGTACGCCGCCCTGGACCCGGTTCCGGTCCTGCTCGTCGGCCGCCACGCCGTACGAGGTCACCCCCGCCGCCTCGCAGAGCGCCACCGCCCTGGGTATGTGGTACGCCTGGCTGATCAGCACCGCCTCGTCGACGCCGAAGACCTGCTTCGCGCGGACGCAGGAGTCCCAGGTGTCGAACCCGGCGTAGTCGCTGACTATGCGCGCGTCGGGCACGCCCAGCCGGGTCAGATAGGCGCGCATGGCTTCCGGCTCGTCGTACTCCTCGCTGCTGTTGTCGCCCGTGACCAGCACGACCTCTATCCGCCCCGCCTCGTACAGCCCCGCCGCCGTGTCCAGCCGGTTCGCCAGCGGGGCCGACGGCTCGCCGTTCCACCGCAGCCCCGCGCCGAAGACGACGGCCACCTCCGTGGACGGCACATCGGCCACCGTGCGCAGCCGGTCGACGGTGCTCAGCCGTAGCCAGGTGACCGGCAGCAGCGCCAGCACGCACCCGGCCATCACCGACTGCACCAGCCGCCGCTTCCCGGCCGTGCTCCGCGGCAGCCGCGGACGACGAAACCTCACCACACCCTCCTCCACCCTTCACCAGCGAAACGCGATCAAGGGGCGAGGAGGTTCCCGTCCCCTCACACTCACAGCTGATGGCCGGTGAAGGCCCCGCAAACCCGCGTGACGACCGGGCAACGGCCACGCAACGTCCACACGTCACGATCCTCCAATGACCACCCCGCCCGCCTCCACGTCTGGGACCGCCTCCACGTCTGGGACCGCCCTCACCCCTAGGACCCCCACCCCTCGGCCCGCCCCCGCCCCTCAGACCACCCCACCCGCCCTCGTCCTCGTCCCCCACGGCAGCCGCGACCCCCGAGCCCTCACCGCCGTCCAGGCCCTCGCCGCCCGCGTCCGTGCCCTGTGCCCGGCCCTCCCCGTCCACCTGGGCCACATCGAGCTGAACGCCCCGCTGCTCCCCGACACCCTCGCCCGGCTCGGCGACGCGGAAGCCGTCCTCGTCCCGCTCCTCCTCAGCCGCGGCCTCCACATCAAGCGGGATATCCCGGACATGGCGGCGGCCTCACCCGCCCGTACGACGATCGCCGCCCCCCTCGGCCCCCACCCCCTCCTGGCCCAGGCCCTGCACACCCGGCTGACCGAGGCGGGCTGGCCCACCCGCATGACGGACGAGGACCGCCGCACGAGCGCGGTCGTCCTCGCGGCGGCGGGCTCCCGCGACCCCGACGCGGCCCTCGACACCGCACACACCGCCCGCCTCCTCGCCGCCCGCCTCGGCGTCCCCGTCCTGCCCGCCTACGCCTCGGCGGCCCGCCCGACCCTCCCCGAGGCCATCGACACCCTCCGCCGGGCAGGCCGCCCCCGTATCGCGGTCGCGTCCTACTTCACCGCCCCCGGCCTCTTCGCCACCCAATGCGCGGCCCAGGCCCCCTGGCTGGCCTCGGCCCCCCTGGGCCCCCACCCCGCCCTCCCCCACCTGCTCCTGACCCGCTACAAGAACGCCCACCAAAAACCCCGAGCACTGACAGCGCCCCTTCAGGGGCGCGGGGAACTGCGCGAGCAACCCCCCGCCACCCGCACCCGCGACACACCCGCACCCACCGGACGAATGGGCGATTCCCCACCCCCACCCCCACCCCGCATCCCCGTACTGTCGATGCCATGGAAGGCATGAAACACACGGAAGGCACGCAAGCCCCGACCCCCCGGCAAGACAGGAAAGCCCCTCCCTACGAACCGTCGGCGACAACCCGCTGGGCCCCCGAACCCGACAAACGCCCAGGCCGCACCGCCTTCCAACGCGACCGCGCCCGCATCCTGCACTCCGCCGCGCTCAGAAGGCTCGCGGGAAAGACGCAGGTCGTCACCCCCGGAGGGACCTCCCAGGCATGGGACCCCAGCCCCCGCACCCGCCTCACCCACTCCCTGGAATGCGCCCAGGTCGGCCGCGAACTCGGCGCGGCCCTCGGCTGCGACCCCGACCTGGTGGAAGCCGCCTGTCTCTCCCACGACCTCGGCCATCCCCCCTTCGGCCACAACGGCGAACAGGCGCTCAACGAATTCGCCGAGGACTGCGGCGGCTTCGAGGGCAACGCCCAGTCCCTGCGGCTGCTCACCCGCATCGAGCCGAAACGATTCACCCCAGAGGGCTCCGTCGGCCTCAACCTCACCCGCGCCACCCTGGACGCCGCCACCAAGTACCCCTGGCCGCGCGGAGCGCACCCCACCACCCCGGCCTCCCCGAAATTCGGCGTCTACGACGACGACCGCCCCGTCTTCGACTGGGTCCGCGAGGGCGCCCCCGCCACCCGCACCTGCTTCGAGGCCCAGGTCATGGACTGGTCGGACGACGTGGCGTACTCGGTGCACGACGTCGAGGACGGACTCCACGCGGGCCATATCGACCCCAACTGCCTGCACGCCGAACCCGAACGCCGCGCGGTCTACGCGGTCGCCGTCGGCCGGTACGTCCCGGCCGGCACCGACCCCGCCGAACTCGCCGCCGCCCTCGACCGGCTGCTCGACGAGGAGTGGTGGCCGCACGGCTACGACGGCTCGGCCCACGCCCAGGCCCGCCTCAAGGACGCCACCAGCCAGCTCATCGGCCGGTTCTGCCTGGCCGCCGAGGGCGCCACCAGACAGACGTACGGGGGCGGCCGGCTCACCCGGTACGCCGCCGAACTCGTCGTACCGCGCGCGACCCGCATGGAGTGCGCGGTGCTCAAGGCGGTCGCCGACCGGTATGTGATGCAGCGCGAGGAGCAGGCCCGGCTGCGCGCCGATCAGCGGATCGTGGTCGCCGAACTCGCCGAGGCGCTCACCGCGCGGGCGCCGGACGGACTGGACCCCCAGTTCCGCGCGCTGTTCGACACCGCGCCGGACGACCGGGCGCGCAAAAGGGTGATCGTGGACCAGATCGCCTCGCTGACCGACGCCTCCGCGCGCACCCTGCACCACCGGCTGACCGCCGGGCGCGGCACCGGCGCGGCACGGGGGTGACACAGAGCGACCGATGAGCCCCAGGAGCACTCGAAGGTGACCCTCCGTGGCCTGATCGGGTCACCCCCTCTTCCCCCATCACGCTGCGTGCGGGACGCTCACCTGTGGCGGCACTGCGGCACTGTCATGTGACGCCGTCTTTACGAGGAGGCATCAAGTGGTCGACGCGGATCAGACATTCGTCATCGTCGGAGGCGGTCTCGCCGGGGCGAAGGCGGCCGAGACGCTCCGGGCGGAGGGTTTCAACGGGCGGGTGATACTGATCTGCGACGAACGCGACCACCCATACGAGCGTCCGCCGCTGTCCAAGGGCTATCTCCTCGGCAAGGAGGAGCGCGACAGCGTCTTCGTGCACGAACCGGCCTGGTACGCGCGCAATGACATCGAGCTGCATCTCGGGCAGACCGTCGACAGGATCGACCGCGAGGCGCGGACGGTCCGCTTCGGCGACGACGGCACCCTCGTCCACTACGACAAGCTGCTGCTGGCCACCGGCTCGGAGCCGCGCCGCCTGGACATCCCGGGCACCGACCTCGTGGGCGTCCACCATCTGCGCCGCCTCTCCCACGCCGAACGCCTCAAGGGCGTGCTGTCCACCCTGGGCCGCGACAACGGGCACCTGGTGATCGCCGGTGCCGGATGGATCGGCCTGGAGGTCGCCGCGGCGGCCCGGGAGTACGGCGCCGAGGTCACCGTCATCGAGTCCGGGCCGACCCCGCTGCACGGCGTGCTCGGCCCCGAGCTGGGCGCCGTCTTCGCCGAGCTGCACGCCTCGCACGGGGTGCGTTTCCACTTCGGGGCGCGGCTCACCGAGATCGTCGGTCAGGACGGCATGGTCCTCGCCGTCCGCACGGACGACGGGGAGGAGCACCCGGCGCACGACGTCCTCGCCGCGATCGGCGCCGCCCCCCGCACCGGCCTCGCGGAGGCGGCGGGCCTGGCCATCGCCGACCGCGCCCAGGGCGGCGGCGTCCTCGTGGACGAACGGCTGCGCACCTCCGACCCCGACATCCACGCCGCCGGCGACGTGGCCTCCTTCCCGCACGCCCTGTTCGGCGCCCGGGTCCGGGTCGAGCACTGGGCCAACGCCCTCAACGGCGGCCCGGCGGCGGCCCGCGCGATGCTGGGCCAGGACGTGACGTACGACAGGGTCCCGTACTTCTTCTCCGACCAGTACGACCTCGGCATGGAGTACAGCGGCTGGGCGCCGCCGGGCTCGTACGACCAGGTGGTGATCCGGGGTGACGCCGCGAAGCGGGAGTTCATCGCGTTCTGGCTGAAGGAGGGGCGCGTGCTGGCCGGGATGAATGTGAACGTGTGGGATGTCACAGACGCCATCCAGAAACTGATCCGGTCCAAAGTGGTGGTGGACCCGGAGGCACTGGCCGATGCCCGGGTGGAGCTGGGGGCGCTGGGCGCCTGACCCGCCCGGCCCCACCCCGTTCCTGGCCGAGGTGTCGGTGCGGGACCGTAGTATCTCCTCGTGGCTGGACGGATCAACGACGAGGACGTGAAGGCGGTTCGGGACGCGGTCCCGATCGACGCCGTGGTGTCCGAGTACCTCCAGTTGCGCAGCGCGGGCGGTGGCAACCTCAAGGGCCTGTGCCCCTTCCACGACGAGAAGTCGCCGTCCTTCCAGGTCAGCCCGAGCAAGGGACTCTTCCACTGCTTCGGCTGCCAGGAGGGCGGCGACACCATCACGTTCGTGATGAAGGTCGACCACCTCTCCTTCTCCGAGGTGGTCGAGCGCCTCGCCGCCCAGGCCGGCATCACCCTGCGCTACGAGGAGGGCGGCTACAACCCCTCCCACCAGCGCGGCGAGCGCATCCGCCTGGTCGAGGCCCACAAGATCGCCGCCGAGTGGTACGCCGAGCAGCTCGCCCTGGGCCCCGAGGCCGAGACCGGCCGCATCTTCCTCGCCGAGCGCGGCTTCGACCAGGCCGCCGCCGTCCACTTCGGCATCGGCTACAGCCCCCAGGGCTGGGACCACCTGACCAGATATCTGCGCGGCAAGGGCTTCACCGACAAGGAACTGCTCCTGTCGGGCCTGGTGCAGGAGGGCCGCCGCGGCCCCATCGACCGCTTCCGGGGCCGGCTGATGTGGCCCATCCGGGACATCGGCGGCGAGGTCGTCGGCTTCGGCGCCCGCAAGCTCTACGAGGCGGACAACGGCCCGAAGTACCTCAACACGCCCGACACGGCGATCTACCGCAAGTCCCAGGTGCTGTACGGCATCGACCTCGCCAAGAAGGAGATCGCCAAGACCTCCCGCGCGGTCGTCGTCGAGGGCTACACGGATGTCATGGCCTGCCATCTCGCCGGGGTGACGACGGCCATCGCCACCTGCGGCACCGCCTTCGGCGGCGACCACATCAAGATCCTGCGCCGGCTGCTGATGGACAACGGCTCCGCGCGCGTCATCTTCACCTTCGACGGCGACGCGGCCGGCCAGAAAGCGGCGCTGCGGGCCTTCGAGGACGACCAGAAGTTCGCCGCCGAGACCTACATCGCCATCGCCCCGGACAACATGGACCCCTGCGACCTGCGGCTCGCCAAGGGCGACGAGGCGGTGTCCGGCCTGGTGGAACCCCGCACCCCGCTCTTCGAGTTCGCCCTGCGTCAGATCGTCTCCCGCTACGACCTGGACACCCCGGCCGGCCGCGCCTCCGCGCTGGACGAGGCCGCCCCCGTCGTCGCGAAGATCAAGGACCGTAGCGTACGGCGTGGCGTCGCGGTGCAGCTCGCCGGGCTCACCGGGTTCGTGGACCAGGAGTTCGTCGTGGACCGTGTGGGCCATCTGGTGCGCCGAGGCGGCGGCTTCGAACCGGAGCGGAACCGCTCCCGCACCCCCCGGATCGACGCGGCCTCGCGGCCCGCCCTCACCGGCCCGTCCCTCAACCTGCGCAATCCCGTCTACGCCACCGAGCGGGAGCTGCTCAAACTCGCCCTCCAGCGCCCCGAGCTGGTCGCCCCCGCGTTCGACGCGTACGGCGTCGACGAGTTCACCGCCGCCCCCTACGCCGCCGTACGCGAGGCCATCCTGGACGCCGGCGGCGCCGACCTGGGCACGGCGGACCCCCAGGAGTACGTGGCCCGGGTCCGCGAGGCGGCCCCCGACGACACCGTCCGCGCGATGGTGACGGAACTCGCGGTCGAGGTGATCCTGCGCAAGACGGTCGACGAGCAGTACGCGGGCTTCCAGCTCGTGGCGGTCCGCCGCCGGGCGGTCACCCGCCGGCTGGAGGATCTCCAGAGTCGGCTGACCCGCCTCAGCTACGAAGACCCCGCAGAGGCCGCCGCCGTCCAGAACGAGATGATGGTCCTCACCAGGTACGACAGAGCACTCCAGGACGAGGGTCCGTCCGCGCTCTGATCCGTCGGTCACTGCCCGGAACCAAAAAGTCACCGCACGCCCCTCGTGGCGGCGATGTGTCGTACCCCACACTGGGTGGCGGTGCCTGAGTCCTCGGAGCGCGGCCGATCCGTCCCCCACGGGTCCCACACCCCCGCGGTTCCGCTCATCGCGTACGGGACGGACAGCGGCAAGGCCGCCGACTCCGCTCCCCGAGCAGCGCTGCCGCACGCCTCAGCAGCGAACATCCTGGAGGTCGCCCCCGTGCAGACCCAGACCCTCGAACAGCTCGAACAGAACGACAGCACCACGGCCGGCGGTCAGCCGGACGCCGAGCCCGGAGTCCTGATGGGCGTGCCGCCCCAGCACCGGGCCGCGACCGACCCCGAGACCGCAGCCGCGACCGAGCCGACCGAGCCGGACGGACCACCGGCCGGGGCGCTGGAAGCCACGGAAGCCGTCGATCCCGTCGAGCCCATCGATTCCGTCGAGCCGGTCGAGCCCATCGAACGCGTCCGCCCCCGTGCCGTCGACACCTCCGGCCCCACCTCCGACCTCTTCCGCCAGTACCTGCGCGAGATCGGCCGCATCTCCCTGCTCACGGCGGCCGAGGAGGTCGACCTCGCCCGGCGCGTGGAGGCCGGACTGTTCGCCGAGGAGAAACTCGGCTCCACCCCCGACCTGGACAGCGAACTCGCCCTCGACCTGGACAAGCTGGTCGTCATGGGCCGGATGGCCAAACGCCGGCTGATCGAGGCCAACCTGAGGCTCGTGGTCTCGGTCGCGAAGCGGTACGTGGGCCGCGGCCTGACCATGCTCGACCTGGTCCAGGAGGGCAACCTGGGCCTGATCCGCGCGGTCGAGAAGTTCGACTACGCGCGCGGCTACAAGTTCTCCACGTACGCCACCTGGTGGATCCGCCAGGCCATGTCCCGCGCCCTGGCCGACCAGGCGCGCACGATACGGGTCCCGGTGCACGTCGTGGAACTGATCAACCGGGTCGTCCGCGTCCAGCGCCGCCTGCTCCAGGAGCGGGGCTACGAGCCGACGGCGGAGGAGGTCGCCGCCCAGCTCGACCTCGCGCCGGAACGGGTCGGCGAGGTCCTGCGGCTCGCCCAGGAACCGGTGTCGCTGCACGCGCCGGTCGGCGAGGAGGACGACGTGGCCCTCGGCGACCTCATCGAGGACGGCGACGCCGCGAGCCCCGTCGAATCGGCGGCGTTCCTGCTGCTCAGGGAGCACCTGGAGGCGGTGCTGTCCACCCTGGGCGAGCGCGAACGCAAGGTCGTCCAGCTCCGCTACGGCCTCGCCGACGGCCGCCCGCGCACCCTGGAGGAGATCGGCCGGATCTTCGGCGTGACCCGGGAACGAATCCGCCAGATCGAGTCCAAGACCCTCAACAAACTCCGAGACCACGCCTTCGCGGACCAGCTGAGGGGTTACCTGGACTGAGGAGGCCGTACGTCGTCTGCGGGTGAGTGGGGGCTGGTCGCGCAGTTCCCCGCGCCCCTGAAAGACAGGGCGTTGCTCCTCCGGCGACGCAGCGACCCCCACTCACGCTCACCCGCTCAGTCCACCTCCGCCACCGCCTCAGCGAACTGCGCCTTGTACAGCCGGGCATACGCCCCCTCCGCCTCCACCAGCTCCACATGCGCCCCCTGCTCCACGATCGCCCCGTTCTCCATCACCAGGATCGTGTCCGCGTCCCGGATGGTGGACAGCCGGTGCGCGATCACGAACGACGTACGGCCGTGCTGAAGCTTGGCCATCGCCTTCTGGATCAGCACCTCGGTACGGGTGTCCACGGAACTCGTCGCCTCGTCCAGCACCAGGATCACCGGATCCGACAGAAACGCCCGCGCGATCGTGATCAGCTGCTTCTCACCCGCGCTGACCCCCGACCCCTCGTCGTCGATCACCGTGTCGTACCCGTCCGGCAGCGTCCGCACGAACCGGTCCGCGTGCGCCGCCCGCGCCGCCTCCTCGATCTCCCCGCGGGTGACCTCACGGGAGGCGCCGTACGCGATGTTCTCGGCGATGGTGCCGCCGAACAGCCAGGTGTCCTGGAGGACCATGCCGATCCCGGACCGCAGCTCGTCGCGGGACATCGACGCGATGTCGACGCCGTCGAGGGCGATCCGGCCCCCGGAGACCTCGTAGAACCGCATCAGCAGATTGACCAGCGTCGTCTTGCCGGCGCCCGTCGGCCCGACGATCGCGACCGTCTGCCCGGGTTCGACCGTCAGGGACAGCTCCTCGATCAGCGGCTTCTCCGGGGCGTAGCTGAACGACACCCCTTCCAGCGCCACCCGCCCGCGCAGCTCCTCGGGCCGCGCCCCCGGCATCGGGTCCGCCGACTGCTCCTCGGCGTCGAGCAGTTCGAAGATCCGCTCCGCCGACGCCACCCCCGACTGCACCAGGTTCGCCATCGACGCGACCTGCGTCAGCGGCATCGAGAACTGGCGGGAGTACTGGATGAACGCCTGGACATCGCCGATCGACAGCGCGCCGGACGCCACCCGCAGCCCGCCGACCACGGCCACCAGCACATAGTTCAGGTTGGACACGAACATCATCAGCGGCTGCATGACCCCGCTGTTGAACTGCGCCTTGAACCCGGCCTCGTACAGCTCGTCGTTCTGCTCGGCGAACTGCCGTGCCGACTCCTCCTGCCGCCCGAACACCTTCACCAGGGTGTGCCCGGTGTACATCTCCTCGATGTGCGCGTTGAGCTTGCCGGTGGTGCGCCACTGCGCCACGAAGTGCGGCTGCGAGCGCTTGCCGACCCGGGTGGCGACCACGAACGACAGCGGGACGGTCACCAGGGCGACCAGGGCCAGGATCCAGGAGACCCAGAACATCATCACCAGCACACCGATGATGGTCAGCACCGAGTTGATCAGCTGGCCCATCGACTGCTGGAGGGTCTGGCCGATGTTGTCGATGTCGTTGGTCGCCCGGGAGAGGATCTCGCCGCGCTGGCGCTTGTCGAAGTAGGACAGCGGCAGCCGGGACAGCTTGGTCTGCATGTCCTCGCGCATCCGGTACATCGTGCGGTTGACGGCCCGGTTGACCAGGCGCGTCGCCACCGCCATCAGCAGACCGGCGACCAGGAACACCCCGAGCGCGAGCAGCAGCACCTGACCCACGGCGGTGAAGTCGATGCCCTCACCGGGCGTGAAGTCGGTGGAGCCGAGCATGTCGGCGACCCGCCCGTCGCCCTCCGCGCGCATCGCGTCAAGGACCTGCGCCTTGGTCTCCCCGGCCGGCATCTCGCGGCCGACGATCCCCGCGAAGACCAGGTCGGTCGCGTCACCGAGGATCTTCGGGCCGATCACCGACAGCCCGACGCTCACCACCACACACAGCAGCAGCGCGTAGATCGTCAGCCGTTCCGGACGGAACTGGCCGATCATCCGCTTCACCGAGGTCTTGAAATCCAGCGAGCGGTTGTCGGGGCCGGTCCCGGCCATCATCCGCCCCATGGGCCCGGCCATCAGGCAGCCTCCGCTTCCGTGAGCTGGGAGAGCACGATCTCCCGGTAGGTCTCGTTCGCCGCCATCAGCTCGTGATGGCGTCCGGTGCCCACGACCAGCCCCTCGTCCAGGACCACGATCCGGTCGGCGTCGCGGATCGTCGACACCCGCTGGGCGACGATCACCACGGTCGCCTCGGCGGTCTCCCGGCCGAGCGCCGCCCGCAGCGCCGCGTCGGTGGCGTAGTCGAGCGCGGAGAAGGAGTCGTCGAAGAGATAGATCTCCGGGCCCTGGACCAGGGTCCGGGCGATGGCCAGCCGCTGGCGCTGCCCGCCGGAGACATTGGTGCCGCCCTGCGCGATGGGCGCGTGCAGCCCGCCTTCGAGCCGCTCCACGAACTCCCTGGCCTGCGCCACCTCCAGCGCGTGCCACAGCTCGTCGTCCGTGGCGTCCGGATTGCCGTACCGCAGATTGGTGGCGACCGTCCCCGCGAAGAGATAAGGCCGCTGCGGCACGAGCCCCACCGTCCTGGCCAGCAACTGCGGATCTATCGTCCGCACATCCGTCCCATCGACCAGCACCTCGCCCTCGGTGGCGTCGAACAGCCGCGGCACCAGCCCGAGCAGCGTGGACTTGCCGCTGCCGGTCGAGCCGATCACGGCGGTGGTCTCGCCGGGCAGCGCGACCAGGTCGACATTGGTCAGCACCGGCTCCTCGGCACCGGGGTAGCGGAAGCCCGCGCCCCGGATCTCCAGATGGCCGTGCCGGCGCAGCTCCCGTACCGGCGCGGTGGGCGGCACCACGCTCGACGCGGTGTCCAGCACCTCGTGGATCCGCTCGGCGCACACCTCGGCACGCGGCACCATCATGAACATGAAGGTGGCCATCATCACGGACATCACGATCTGCATCAGATAGGCGAGGAACGCCGTCAGATCACCGATCGCCATCTGACCGCTGTCGATCCGCTGCGCACCGAACCAGACCACCGCGACCGACGACAGATTCACCACCGTCATCACGATCGGGAACATCAGCGCGAGCAGATTCCCGGACTTCAGCGATACGCCGGTCAGCTCGGTGTTGGCCGTCCGGAACCGCTGCTGCTCGTACTCGTCGCGGACGAACGCCCGGATCACCCGGTTGCCGGTGATCTGCTCGCGCAGCACCCGGTTCACCGTGTCGAGCCGCACCTGCATCGACCGGAACAGCGGGCGCAGCGCCCGCACGATCAGCGTCACGCTGATGCCGAGCACCGGCACGACCGCCACCAGCACCCCGGACAGCGGCACGTCCAGCCCGAGCGCCAGCACGATGCCGCCCACGCACATGATCGGCGCCGACACCATCAGCGTGAACGTCATCAGGGCCAGCATCTGGATCTGCTGGACGTCATTGGTGGTCCGGGTGATCAGCGAGGGCGCGCCGAAGTGCCCCACCTCGCGCGCGGAGAAGGACTGGACCCGGTCGAAGACGGCGCCCCGCACGTCCCGGCCGAGCGCCGCCGCCGTACGGGCGCCGTAGAACACGGCCCCGATGTTGCAGACGACCTGGACCAGCGAGATGCCGATCATCAGGGCGCCGAAACTCATGATGTAGCCGGTGTCGCCGTTGACGACCCCGTTGTCGATGATGTCCGCGTTCAGGGTGGGCAGATAGAGGGTGGCGGAGGTCTGGAGCAGCTGGAGCAGCACCAGCAGGGCGAGGTGTTTCTTGTAGGGCCTGAGATAGGCCCGCAGAAGTCGTATGAGCACGCTGGGGTCTCTCGGAGTCGGCGGGGTGGGGGCGGGAGTCGTTGCCCTTGGCCCCTATCGTCGGACACTCCAGTGGCGTTACCTCAACCGATTAATCCGTCGGCGGGGCCCGATACGGCCTTGTGGGTGCGCTTCCTACCGGACTCTTACATTCCATAGCGCCCAAAGAGACCGTTACACCCGGAATGCACCCGGATGAGTCTGCTCCCGCACCGACACGAACTGCTGCCGCACCGCCTGCCCCACCGCCAGCTCCTCACCCGGCTCCAGCACCTGCGCCACCGCGCCCTGCCAGACGGGCGGAGTGCGCGCGTCGAGCGTGCCCCGCGACACCCCGAGCGCCCAGGCCGCCTGCCGCGCGGCACCGATCGCCCCGTAATCCGCGGGCTGCACCACCACCACCTGCGCCCCGAACAGCGCGGGCGCCGCCGCCTGCACGGCCGGCAGCTCGGCGGCGGACCCGAGCAGAAACACCCGCCGTACGTCCACTCCGCGCCCGCGCAGCACGTCCAGCGCGTCCGCGAGCCCGCAGAGCATGCCCTCGAACGCCGCCCGCGCGACATGCTCCGGCTTCATCGACTCCCGCCGCAGCCCCGCCAGCGTGCCCGCCGTGTGCGGCAGACTCGGGGTGCGCTCGCCCTCCAGATAGGGCAGCAGCACCAGCCCGTGCGCCCCCGGCGTCGACTTCATCGCCAGCGCGGACAGCCCCTCCAGATCCGCCGCCCCGAGCAGCTCGGCCGCCCCGCGCAGGGTCCGTACCGCGTTGAGGGTGGTGACGACGGGCAGATGCATGCCGGTCGCGTCGGCGAGCGAGGTGATCATCCCGCTGGGGTCCTGGAGCGCCTCGGGATGCACGGCCATCACCGACCCGGAGGCGCCCAGCGACACCACGGCGTCCCCGAGCCCCAGCCCCAGCCCGAACGCGGCGGCCATCGTCTCGCCGGTCCCGGCGGAGATCAGCAGCCCCTCCGGCGTCGTACCGGCGGCGTCGGCCGGTCCGATCACCTCCGGGAGCATCGCCTGATGCCCGAGCGCCAGCTCCACCAGATCCGGCCGGTACGCCCCCGTCGCCGCCGACCAGTACCCGGTCGCCGAGGCCCCGCCCCGGTCGGTGGTCCGGCGCACCGGGCGCCCGAGCAGCTGCCACACCAGCCAGTCATGGGCCTGCATCAGCACGGACGCGCGCCGCGCGTTCTCCGGCTCGGCGCGGTGCAGCCAGCGCAGCTTGGTCACCGGCTGCCCGGCCTGCGGCACGCACCCGACGGCCTGCGCCCACTGCGCCCGCCCGCCCAGCGCGTCGACCAGATCGGCCGCGGCGACCTGCGCCCGCTTGTCCCCGCCGACCATCGCGGGCCGCACGGTGTTGCCCTGCGCGTCCAGCGGCACCAGCGCGTTCTGCTGCGCGGACACCCCGATGGCCTGCACGCCCTCCAGCAGCCCACCCCCCGCGGCCTCCCCCAGGGACAGCAGCCAGGCCTGCGGATCGACATCGCTGGGCCGCGCACCCCCGTCCCCCAGCGGATGCGCCGCATAGCCCGTGCGCAGCACGGTGCCGGTGTCCGCGTCGCAGACGACGATACGAGTGGAATCCGGTGAGCTGTCCAGCCCGGCGACTATCCCCATACCCGAGATTTTGCCGCATCCCCGCGCGGACTTCGGCCGGGGAGCGGGAGGGGACCGGCCGGGGACCCCGAAACCCACCCCGGCCACCCTCCTTCTCCGCCCTGATCACCCCACTATCAAGCGATATCGCCACCTATTACGACGTGCTACTAGGCACTACTACGCACTACCGCTAGGCACTACTACGCGCACTACCGCTGTCCCTACGTATTACTGGTGCCCCAGTCGTCCTCCGCGCCCGGGTTGGCGGCGCGCTCGCGCAGGGAGCGGACCCGGTCGGCCACCGAGTCGGGCATCCGGTCGCCGACCTTCTCGCTGACGGCGTGGTAGGCCTTGCCGGCGAACTCGCGGCCCTGCTGGGCGGCGGTCTCGGCGGTGTTGCGCACGGCGGGGTTCTGGGCGAACTGCCGGGCGGATTTCCTCAGCTGCTCGTAGCGCTCGCGCCCGGCCCTGGTGCCCAGTACGTATCCCACCGCGAGTCCGGCGACGAACATGAGCTTGTGGCGCACGGCGACCACCCTTTCTTGACGTGTCCAGCAGTCGGCGTCAGGCCCGGGGGAACCGATTGGCGGAGCACCCCCCTGCTTGCGCTAATGTATGTGTCGCAGCGAGCCCACGCCCCCTGGCGAATACCCAGGTAGGTGCGTTCGATGCAACGAGGCATTCCTCCGTAGCTCAATTGGCAGAGCAGCCGGCTGTTAACCGGCAGGTTACTGGTTCGAGTCCAGTCGGGGGAGCCTGATGAACGAGGGCCCTTCAGGGGTCCTTTTTCATGTCCCGGGGAACCGTTCACGGCGCGGCGGAGTCCTCTGGTCATGAACGCCGTGGGAAGCCGACCATCCGGAGCAGGAGATCGTATGAGCGGCTATGCTGCGGCAGACGGCGCGCACAAATGTGCGCGACACGCCGCTATGGGGCGGTAGCTCAGCCGGTTAGAGCAGCGGACTCATAATCCGTCGGCCGTGGGTTCGAGTCCCACCCGCCCCACCCTTCTCCGTCCGGGCAGAATCGATCTGACCTGCGAAAACGTGAAGGCGTGGGCCGACTCGCCGAGCGCGCGGCGCACCTTCATCCGCCTGGACCAAGATCAAGGGGACACACAGGGGACACGGGGCCGGTGCAGGGGACGGACGCACCCTCAGTTCACCTTTGGCGGCCTGCGGGCCTTCCTGCGGGAGGGCCGACCCGGTGTCGGCGGCAGGCCGGTCGGCAACGTCCAGCCGCTCTGCCCCGGGGGCTCGGGGCGAGTGATCGTGAAGCGCGTGAGGGAGTAGTCCGACCGCTGCTCCTCCGGGTAGCGGTCGTTGAAGTTCTCCACCCGGACCAACTCCAGTTCGTTCGCGGCACAGTGACCGCGTATCCACTTCACCGCCCCGTTGCTCCGACGGTCCAGGTGCCGGTGGACTGCCGGACGCCGTGGGCGAAGAAGACGGCGATGTCTCCTTGCCAGACCGTCTCGGGGATCTCCAGCGGCGTCTTCATCTCGTAGGGGGCATCCCGGGGGACGACGGTCAGTACCGACTCGGCCTCGGCCCGCATCATCTCGGGGAGGACGCTGGTGTAGGTGTCGGAGGTGATCTGGCGCGAGGAGTGGCCGAGCTTCTCCTGGACGACCTTGATGTCGTGGCCCGCGAGGAGGGCGAGGGTGGCGGCGAGGTGGCGCAGGTCGTGCGGGCGGACCGGTGGCGGGCCGGACAGTTCCACGGGGCGGGTGAAGCGGCGGGAGATCCAGTCCGGGTGGAGCCCTTCGCCGTTCTCGTGTGTCCGTACGCGGCCGGTCGGTGGTGGAGGTCAGGAGCGAGGCGGTCTCATCCCCGGCCGGGGTGCCGGAGCGGGCCGCCGCCAGCAGGGGCAGGGTGACCTCGCGCAGGCGCAGATCGCTGTAGGCGGGCTTGCCGGTGACGGCGGGATCGCCTCAGATGTCATCCACGTCGTCGGCGGGCCGTGCTTGTGCGGAGGTAGTCCTCGACCGTGGTGGTGGGGGGCAGTTCGCGGGTCCGGGTCGGGGTCGTGTCCGGGGATCGCGTCACGCACGGCTCGCTTTTCAGCAGTGACCTGAGGGTCTGGGCCTCGGCCGGTGAGGCACGCAGCAGGGCGGTGGAGACGAGGACGGTGTGCTGGGCGGTGCGGAGGTCGTCCATGGCGGACTTGCCGGTGTGTTCGGGGTCGCCGAAGACGCCGAGCATGTCGTCGCGGAGCTGGAACGCCTCGCCGAGGGGGACCGCGAGTCGGACAGGGTCTTCAGCTGCTCCACCTCGGCGCCGGCCAGTTCGGCGCCAGCCTCATGGTCCTCGGGTGCCAGGAAGAGCGTGCGGGCGAGGATGTCGACCATGAGACGGTTCATCACCTCGTCCGCGTCGATGACCTGTCCCGGCCTGAAGGACCCGGACAGCTCCTGCGCACAGTCGCGGAACCGTTCGGCCTAGCCGGGCATCCGGGCGCTCTGGAACGCGGGGCGCAGCAGGTTCCGCAGCGGACGGTGCTCCTCGGCCCTGATGGTGCCCAGGCCATCGCCCACCACCTGCCCCAACGACGCGAAGAACGGGCCGCCCTTGTCGAATTCCACACCGTTGCCGGCCAGCTGGATATGGCGGGCCAGCTCGGCGGTGGTGGCCGCGTACGACGCGGTGTGCCCCAGACGGATACGTACCAGCGGGCCCAGCGGGCGGAGGGACTCGACGAAACCGAGGGGATCGCGGGCCATCTTTCCGGAGTGCCCCAGAACCGGCAGGGCCCCTGGAGCAGTGGGACATTGCGGGTGGCGTTTGACGGGCAGAACGTGGCTGCTCCAGGGAAGGCGGAACCCGGTCCGTCCATCGATGATGCGTTTCGCTTCGAGCCTCACCTGGGGTGTTGGAGCGTAGGTGCACTCCGTTGGCCAGCGATACGGCGCATCCGGCATTGCAACTGCTCTCGCCCCCACGCGTGGCCGGGCCCCTCAAAGGCTCACACGAGCAGGTTCACGCCGTCGCCGTCTGCCGGTGCGGGGTGCAGCACGGGCAACGACACGAAGGTCCTCACCCTCCTGGACACGCCTTGGATGTTGCCCTGTCGGCGGTCGGCTTGCGAAGCGGATGCCGGACGGGCACACCTCAAGAGAGCCCTGTCCCCACCTCTCTGCCAACCCCCATACGCGCAACGAATCCGTGCACGCGTTGCACTCTTGCGCGATTGTGAAAGGATGCGGCCTGCTGCACGACCGGACGGAACTGTCGTGCAGCAAGGGAGCGGGGCTGGTCAGACAGTGGTGTACAGGTCCGCAGCCGTTCGGGGGCGCACCGTTTCGTGATACTCAGGGCTCGCACGATGCCCTCCCAGGGAGCATCCAACCCCCCTTACGCCGCCCCGCGTTGCTGCTGTGGGTGCTGTCGTCGCGGCTGTGGCGCCCGGGTCGACGTGGTGGACGCGAGTCTCACCGGACCCCGTCCGCACCGCTCGCCCCGTCCTCGACGGCTGATCCGCTCAGCCGGCCATCCGCACTCACGGTGCAGAGCCCGACCCGCACTGGAACTGCCCGCCGGGCGC
>NZ_JBHTZD010000031.1:52809-91352 GCF_042790455.1 Streptomyces sp. NPDC056734 | reverse complement strand
GCCCTCTACGAGGACTTCCAGTTCGCCAAGCTGTCGGACGCGCTGTTCCACTTCGCGTGGGACGAGGTGTTCGACTGGTACGTCGAGCTGTCCAAGACGACGTTCCAGGCGGGCGGTGAGCCGGCCGAGGTCTCCAAGCGGGTCCTCGGTGAGGTCCTGGACGTCACGCTGCGGCTGCTGCACCCGGTCGTCCCGTTCGTCACGGAGACGCTGTGGACGACGCTCACGGGCGGGGAGTCGCTGGTCGTCGGGGAGTGGCCGAAGGACAGCGGCTTCCGGGACGGTGCCGCCGAGCGGGAGATCGAGTCCCTCCAGTCGGTGATCACCGAGGTCCGGCGCTTCCGGGCCGACCAGGGCCTCCAGCCGGGGCAGCGGGTGCCGGCCCGGCTGGTCCTCGACGGCACGGCGCTCGTGCCGCACGAGGCCGCGATCCGTCAGCTGCTGCGGCTGACGCCGGAGGGCGAGAGCTTCTCGGCGACGGCGACGCTGCCGGTGGGCGGGGCGGCGGTCGCCCTCGATCTCTCCGGGACGATCGATGTCGCCGCGGAGCGCAAGCGGCTGGCGAAGGATCTCGCCGCCGCCGAGAAGGAGAAGTCCCAGGCGATCGCCAAGCTCGGCAACGAGGCGTTTCTGGCGAAGGCGCCGGACCAGGTGGTCGACAAGATCCGGACCCGGCTGGCCAAGGCCGAGGAGGACATCACCCGCCTCAGCACCCAGCTGGAGCGGTTGCCGCAGGCGTAGGCGGTTGTACGCCGGCACGGGCGCGGCACGACTGCCCGCAGCGAGGGCGGATGGGGGCACGTTTGCAGCAGGCGTGGCGCCAACGCCTGCTCTTAAGGGGCGCGGGGAACTGCGCGACCAGCCCCCATGCACCCGCAGCCGCCCGCAAAGCTCAGCCACCCACCCCCTTCCGCGCCCGGACCCACGCACCCGCAGCCGCCCGCGAGGCTCAGCCACCCACCCCCTCCGCGCCCCGGTGGGCCCCGCCGCCGCCTTAGACTGGCCGCGTGACTGACAGCGACCCGTTCGACGACATCGTCGGCGCCGAGACCGACCGTGACCCCGATCTCGCCGTGATCGAGGCCGGCAGCCGCACCCTGCGTACGCAGGGCGCCACGCCGCAGGCCGAGGTGCCCGCGCGACCGGCGGACCCGGAGGTCGACGCCGCGCTGCGCGAGGTCGAGGCCGAGCTGGCCACCCGCTGGGGTGAGACCAAGCTGGAGCCGTCGGTCGACCGGATCGCCGCGCTCGTAGACGTCCTGGGCGAGCCGCAGCGGTCGTACCCCTCGATCCACATCACGGGGACCAACGGCAAGACCTCCACCGCGCGGATGATCGAGGCCCTGCTCGGCGCGTTCGCGCTGCGCACCGGGCGGTACACGTCCCCGCATGTGCAGTCGATCACCGAGCGGATCAGTCTGGACGGGGCGCCGATCCCCGCCGAGCGGTTCATCGAGACGTACCAGGACATCAAGCCGTACGTGGAGCTGGTGGACGCCTCCCAGGAGTACCGGCTGTCGTTCTTCGAGGTGCTGACCGGCATGGCGTACGCCGCGTTCGCCGACGCGCCCGTGGACGTGGCGGTCGTCGAGGTCGGGATGGGCGGGGCGTGGGACGCCACGAACGTGATCGACGGGGACGTCGCCGTCATCACGCCGATCGATCTCGACCACACCGACCGGCTCGGCTCCACGCCCGGCGAGATCGCCGCGGAGAAGGCCGGGATCATCAAGCAGGGCGCGACCGTCGTCATGGCGCAGCAGCCGGTGGACGCGGCGCAGGTGCTGCTGAAGAAGGCCGTCGAGACGGACGCGACGGTGGCGCGCGAAGGGCTGGAGTTCGGGGTCGTCGCACGGCAGGTCGCCGTCGGCGGGCAGGTCGTCACCCTGCGGGGGCTCGGGGGCGAGTACCCCGAGGTGTATCTCCCGCTGCACGGCGCGCACCAGGCGCACAACGCGGCGGTGGCGCTCGCCGCGGTGGAGGCGTTCTTCGGCGTCGGCTCGCAGCACTCCGGTTCGCTGAACCAGGACACCGTGCGCAAGGCGTTCGCGTCGGTGTCGTCGCCGGGCCGGCTGGAGGTCGTACGGCGCTCGCCGACCGTCGTGCTGGACGCCGCGCACAATCCGGCGGGCGCGCGGGCGGCCGCGGCGGCGGTCGAGGAGACGTTCCAGTTCACCCGGCTGATCGGGGTCGTGGGCGCGAGCGGCGACAAGGACGTACGGGGGCTGCTGGAGGCGTTCGAGCCGATCTTCATGGACATCGTCGTCACACAGAACTCCACCGACCGCGCGATGGACGCCGACGCGCTGGCCGCGCTCGCGGTGGAGGTGTTCGGCGAGGACCGGGTGCAGGTCGAGCCGCGGTTGCCGGACGCGCTGGAGGCCGCGATCACGCTGGCCGAGGAAGAGGGTGAGTTCGCGGGCGGCGGTGTGCTGGTCACCGGGTCCGTCATCACCGTGGGAGAGGCCCGGCTGCTGCTGGGGAAGGGCTGAGGCCGTAAGTCATGCGTACGCTCTGTTCATCGACCCTGATCGGCGAGTTCTTCATCATCGGCTTCGCCGGGCTGGTCGCCATGAAGGACCCGGATCTGTCCACGCAGACGGTGTGGACGGTGTGCGGGATCGCCATGCTGCTGTCGCTGGTGCTGTGCGGGCTGGTCACCAGGCCGGGCGGGGTCGCGCTGGGCTGGGTGTTCCAGGTGGCGCTGATCCTGGCCGGGTTCGTGGTGCCGCTGATGTTCTTCCTGGGCGTGATGTTCGCCGGGCTGTGGTGGGCGTCGGTGCACTACGGACGGGAGATCGACGCGGCGAAGGCGCGGTTCGCGGCGCAGGGCGAGGGGGGCGGCGCGGGCGGGCCGGGCGGGGCGGCGGCGGACGCTTCCGGCTGACGCTGTGTGAGGGGGTTCAGGGCCGCCCTGTAGCCTCGTCCCACCGCACACTCGAAAAGGAGTCCTCCCGTGACCCAGCGCACCCTCGTCCTGCTCAAGCCCGACGCCGTGCGGCGCGGTCTGACCGGCGAGATCATCGGCCGTATCGAGCGCAAGGCCGGCTGGCGGATCACCGCGCTGGAGCTGCGCACGCTGGATCACGAGACGCTGGAGCAGCACTACGGCGAGCACCAGGGCAAGCCGTTCTACGAGCCGCTGATGGAGTTCATGGCGTCCGGTCCGGTCGTCGCGCTGATCGTCGAGGGCGACCGGGTGATCGAGGGTGTGCGGGCCCTGGCCGGTCCCACCGACCCGATCGCCGCCGCGCCCGGTTCCATCCGCGGTGACTTCGGTGTGATCGTCCGTGAGAACCTCATCCACGCCTCGGACTCGGAGGAGTCCGCCGAACGCGAGGTCAAGATCTTCTTCCCGGGTCGCGGCTGAGGCCCTGGGGCCCGTCGCTGACGCCGGGGGCGACACGCGTTTCGATCGGTGGTGACCCGGCGGGCCGGTGCGTGTTCCGGCGGGGGCGCGACATGGCGGTCCGGTCCGTAATTCGGCCGGGGGCGCGACCCGACCGGTCGGCCATGTCTCCGGCGGGGGCGCGACCCGACCGGCCGGCACATGTCTTCGCCGGGGCCCGACACGACCAGTCGGCACATGTCTTCGCTGGGGCCCGACACGACCCGGCCGGTCCGCGATTCGGCAGGCGGCGACACGACGGGCCGGTGGGGGATTTCGCCGGGGGCGGGGCGACACGCGTTGCTCCCATCGGCGTATCACTCCCCGTCCTCCCCGCCCGCCCCGTAGAGGTTTCGGGAAATTTACTGAAGGGCCGTCACTCGGCGGACGCGCGGCTGCTCGATCGGCCGTACCATTTCGGCCATGCTTGGGCATATGCGCGGCGATCGGGGGAACGAATGCCCCCGATGGACCGTCTCCACAAGCGAGGCGGTTCGCCATCTGCTGACAATGGCGAAGACCCTCGCGCAGTGTTCGTGCAGGCGCGTCTACGATGGAAGCCTTCACGTCACCGCACCCACCTCGCCTACCTGAAAAGCCCTCAAAGCTCCGTGGGAAGGCCAGTCGAATCCTGATGGGGAACTCAATGTCGTTCATCGGCCGTGACATGGCTGTCGACCTCGGGACCGCCAACACGCTGGTGTACGTCAGGGGTCGCGGGATCGTACTCAACGAGCCGTCCGTCGTCGCGATCAACACCAACACCGGTGGAATTCTCGCGGTCGGCGCCGAAGCGAAGAAGATGATCGGGCGCACGCCGGGCAACATCGTGGCCGTGCGTCCGCTGAAGGACGGCGTCATCGCCGACTTCGAGATCACCGAGCGGATGCTCCGCTACTTCATCCTGAAGATTCACAAGCGGCGGTATCTCGCCCGGCCGCGTGTCGTCGTGTGTGTGCCCTCCGGTATCACCGGCGTCGAGCGCCGTGCCGTCATCGAGGCGTCGTCCCAGGCCGGCGCCCGCCAGGTGCACATCATCGAGGAGCCCATGGCCGCGGCCATCGGCTCCGGTCTGCCGGTCCACGAGGCCACGGGCAACATGGTGGTGGACATCGGCGGCGGCACGACGGAGGTCGCGGTCATCTCCCTCGGCGGCATCGTCACCGCGCAGTCCATCCGGGTCGCGGGCGACGAGCTGGACAACGCGATCATCCAGCACATCAAGAAGGAGTACTCGCTCCTGCTGGGTGAGCGCACGGCCGAACAGATCAAGATCACGATCGGTTCGGCGTACGACCTCGACACCGACGAGCACACGGAAATCCGCGGCCGGGACCTGGTGTCCGGACTGCCCAAGACGGTCGTCATCTCCGCCGCCGAAGTGCGCAAGGCGATCGAGGAACCGGTCAACGCGATCGTCGATGCCGTGAAGACCACGCTCGACAAATGCCCGCCGGAGCTGTCCGGCGACATCATGGACCGCGGAATCGTTCTCACCGGCGGCGGAGCCCTGCTGCGCGGACTCGACGAGCGGCTGCGCCGGGAGACCGGAATGCCGATCCACATCGCCGAGGACCCGCTCGACAGCGTGGCGCTCGGCTCCGGGAAATGCGTCGAGGAGTTCGAGGCGCTCCAGCAGGTCCTCGACGCTCAGCCGCGCAGATGACTTACCACTTCGATTCCGCCGTACGAGACGATGCCTCTCGTACGGCGGATCGTTGATTAAGCTGCATAAGCTCTCCCAGACGTAACCGTCCGTCAGATACCTGTATCCGTCCGATATCCGATCCATCAGACGCCAGCTTCTCCATCGCGTATCCGCTTCGTGCCCGTTTCGTATCCGCAACGCATCTCTTGGTATCAGCCAAAGGTCATTGGCAAGAGGCGAGGGGTGAGGGGCAAGAGGCGAGGGGCAAGGGGTAAGGGGCAAAGGCCAGCGGTCAAGGGCCGAGGTCCCCATCCCCGCCCCCATCCCCACCCACACTTGAATTCCTATGAGGAAGGGCACGGCCGCCGCACGTGAGGGACACACGAGAGAGCCGACTGCTCCTGGTGCTGCTGGTCGCCATCGCGTTCGCACTGATCACGGTGGACATCCGCGGCGGGGAGGACTCACCGGTCGACGGTGCCCGGCAGGCCGCCGCGACGGTCTTCGGCCCGATCGAGAACGGCGTGGCCTCCGCGGTCGACCCGGTCGGCAACGCGATCGCCGCCATCCGTGACTCCGGCGAGCGCCACGACCAGCTCGCCGAACTGGAGCGGGAGAACGCCGCGCTGAAGGCCGAACTCGGCAGCGACGAACGCAGCCGCAGCAGGCTGAGCCAGCTCGACTCCATGCTCGCGCTCGCGGGCGCGGGCCAGTACGGCATCAAGGGCGCCGAGGTCATCGCCATAGGAGCGGCCCAGGGCTTCTCCTGGACCATCACCATCGACATCGGCGCCAATGACGGCATCCAGCGCGACATGACGGTCCTCAACGGCGACGGGCTGGTCGGCCGGGTCACCACCGTCGGCCCCCACACCTCCACCGTGCTGCTCGCCAACGACCCCGACTTCGCCGTGGGCACCCGGATGGAGGGCAGCGACGAACTGGGCTTCGCCTCCGGCCAGGGCGACCAGCCGCTGCGGGTCGAACTGCTCAACGGCAAGGCGGAGATCAAGAAGGGTGACCGGCTGGTGACCTTCGGCTCCGAGGCCGACAAGCCGTTCGTGCCGGGCGTGCCGGTCGGGGTCGTCTCAAGTGTCGACCCGTCCGGCGGCGACCTGACCCGCACGCTGTATGTGACGCCGTACGTCGGTTTCAGCAAGCTCGACATCGTCGGTGTGGTGGTCGAGGCGCCGACGAAGGACCCGCGTGACGCCGTGCTGCCGGACGAGCCGAAGCCCACGCCCACCCCGACCGTGACGGTGACCGTGACGCCGGGTGCCGACGGCGAGCCGCTCCTCGAGGGTGAGCAGCCTGCCGGCGACCAGACCCAGCAAGACCCGCAAGAGCAGTAGGAGCTGACCTCATGCGCTTCAACCGGATCCTGCTGTCCAGCACCCTCGTCGTCGTCGCCCTGGTGATCCAGGTCAGCGTCCTGGCCCGGCTGCACCTCCCGGGCGCCGTGCCCGACCTGGTGCTGCTCACCGTCCTCGGCCTGGCGCTGGTCTACGGCCATGTCGGCGGCGCCCTCGTCGGCTTCGGCGCCGGGCTGCTCTGCGACCTCGCCCCGCCCGCCGACCACGCGGCCGGCCGCTATGCCCTGGTGCTGTGTGTGGTCGGCTACCTGGCCGGCCTGGTCAAGCCGGAGAACGGCCGGCTGAGGTCGGCGACCGCCCCCATGGCGGTGGTCATGGCCGCGGCGGTCGGTACGACCCTGCTGTACGCGGGGGTGGGCGCCCTCGTCGGCGACACCGCCGCCCGCCATGTCGGCCTGCCCAGCCTGCTGTTCACGGCGGCGCTGTACGACCTGCTGCTCGCCCCGTTCGTGGTCCCGGGCATCATGGCGCTGGCCCGCCGCGCCGAGAACGACCCGCTGGCCGAGTCCTCCGCCTCCGCGAAGGGCACCGACATCTCCTCCGGCTGGCTGTCCTCCGGCACGGGGCTGCGGATCGGCAACCAGCGTGGCCTGGGCGGGCTGAAAGTGAAGGCGGCACGGGCCCGGGTGGCCCGGGCCGGGCGTATCAAGGGGGTCAAGCGGCTGTGACCGCAGGGGAGTTCACCCGAGCGGAGTTCACCCGAACGGGGGAGCCGGGGCGGAACCCGGCTTCATCGGCCGGTCGTTCATCACTCGTACACACACGCTCATCATTCGTACGGACATGCGGCCGTGGCCGCGCAGCACTCGCACGCCCGTTCCTGTATTCGTACTCGCGCTGAGAGGGGGAGGCAGCCGCAGTGACCAACATCCCCGAGACCGGCCGGACCCCAAGGGTCCAGATCCGGCTCGTCGTCATCCAGATCCTCGTCCTCTCCCTGCTCGGCACGCTCGGCGGCCGGCTGTGGTACTTGCAGATCCGCGAGGGCGCGGAGTACGCGGCGGAGGCATCCGGCAACCACGTCCAGCAGGTCGTCGAGCCCGCCGTGCGCGGCTCGATCCTGGACGCGCGCGGAGTGCCCCTCGCGGACAATGAGACCCGGCTCGTGGTCTCCGCCTCCCGCACCGAGCTGCTGAAGATGCCGGACGACGGCGACTCGGTGCTCACCAAGCTCGCGGGCGTCCTCGCCATGGAGCCCGAGGAGGTCAAGGGCAAGGTTCGGCTGTGCGACGCCGAAACCCCCCAGCCCTGCTGGAACGGCTCGCCGTACCAGCCCATCCCGATCACCGACGAGGCCACCCCGCGCCAGGCCCTCCAGATCCGCGAGCGCGCCGAGGACTTCCCCGGCATCACCGCCGAGCCCCAGGCCGTGCGCCGCTATCCCGCGCCCGGTGAGTCCAACACCGCGCAGGTCCTCGGCTATCTCTCACCGGTCACCGACCAGGAGATCCAGCAGGCCCAGGACACCGACTCGCCGTTCCTGCGCTCCGACCAGGTCGGCCGCTCCGGCCTGGAGCGGGAGTACGACCAGGAGCTGCGCGGCAAGGCGGGCGTCACCCGCTACGAGGTGGACAACCTCGGCCGGGTCATCGGCGAGGCCGACGCCGACCCCGCCGAGCCCGGCTCCAACCTGGTCACCAGCATCGACGCCCGGGTGCAGCGCGTCGCCGAGTTCGAGCTGAACGAGGCGATGAAGACGGCCCGCAAGGAATGGGACCGCAACACCCAGGAGAACTACAAGGCCGACGCCGGTGCCGTGGTCGTGATGGAGTCCAAGACCGGCCGGATCGTCGCCATGGCGTCCAACCCGACCTACGATCCCAACGCCTGGGTCGGCGGCATCTCCGCGACGGACTACGCCGCGCTGACCGGCAAGACCTCCAACTATCCGCTGCTCAACCGGGCCATACAGGGTCAGGCCGCGCCCGGCTCGATCTTCAAGGTGGTCTCCACGGCCGCCGCGGTGGAAGCGGGCTACGACTTCGACGGCAAGTACAACTGCTCCAGCTCGTACTCGGTCGGCGGCCAGGTCTTCAAGAACTTCGAGTCGCAGAACCACGGCCCGATCGACCTCGGCCGGGCCCTGGAGGTCTCCTGCGACACCGTCTACTACGCCCTCGCGCACAGCGAGTGGCAGAAGGACGGCGGCATCGACCCCGAGGGCACGCCGAACGACTACTTCTACAAGGCGGCCCATGAGTTCGGTCTCGGCGCCGAGACCGGCATCGACCTGCCCAACGAGGTCACCGGCCGGGTCCCGGACCGCCAGTGGAAGCAGGAGTACTGGGAGGCCAACAAGGACGCCTGGTGCAAGACCGGCAAGAAGGACGGCTCCTACGTCGAGGTGATCGCCTACGAGAACTGCCTCGAAGGCAACAAGATGCGCGCCGGTGACGAGATCAACTACTCCATCGGCCAGGGCGACACCCTGGTGACGCCGATCCAGATGGCCACCATCTACGCGGCGATCTCCAACGGCGGCACGCTCTACGACCCGACGGTCGGCAAGGCCGTGATCAGCCCCGACGGCCAGCAGGTCACCGAGATCGAGCCCGAGTCCCATGGCAAGCTGCCGGTGGACCAGGAGACGCTGGCGCAGATGGACGAGGCCCTGGCGGGCGTGGCCACGACCGGCACGGCGGCCTGGCGCTTCGAGGGCTGGCCGCAGGACGAGATCGAGATGCACGCCAAGACCGGTACGGCGGAGGTCTACGGCAAGCAGACCACCTCGTGGTTCGCCACGTACACCGACGACTACACGATCGTGATGACGATCTCCCAGGGTGGTACGGGCTCCGGGGCCTCGGGACCGGCCGTGCGCAACATATACGACGCGCTGTACGGAGTCGCCGACGACGGCACCATCACCGCGGAGAACGCGCTGCTGCCCACGCCCCAGAAGTCCCTCCCGACGGTCCGCACGGACGGCACGATCACCGCGCCGAAGATCTCCAAGGACCCCGCGAAGGACCAGCAGGCATATCAGAAGGCTCCCGAGGAGCCGGTGGACGCCCAGCTTCCGGCGGGCACCACACAGTCCCCCGAGGCGAACAACCGCGAGACGCGCAGGCGTCGACGGGGTGGTGGCTCGCGGGGCGGCGGATCGCGAGGCTGCGGATCGCCGGGTGACGGATCCCGGGGTGGCCGCTCTCGGGGCGGCCCGCGAGGCGGTGGCCGGGGAGGCGGCGGATCGCCGGGTGGGGGTGCGTCGGACGCCCCGCGCGACCGGGCCCGGCCCGGCGCCCGGACCGGGTGCTGCGGTGCGCCGGACGGAGGTCCGGGCGGGCCAGGCGGCGGGTCGGCGGCGGCGCTCAGGGGGATCCGGCGACGGTTCCGGGGAATCCGGCGGGAGGGCTCATGACCGGGGCGAACGGCTTCCAGGTGTCCGGGTACGGGCCCGAGCGGGCCGGGTGGACCCGGCTGGTGGCCCGTGACTCGCTGGCGCGGCGGCTCGACTGGCCGATACTGCTGTCGGCGCTCGCGCTGTCACTGATCGGCTCCCTGCTGGTCTTCTCCGCGACCCGCAACCGCACGGAGATCAACCAGGGCGATCCGTACTACTTCCTGCTCCGGCATCTGCTCAACACCGGCATCGGCCTCGCGCTGATGATCGGCACGGTCTGGCTCGGCCACCGCACGCTGCGCACGGCCGTGCCGATCCTGTACGGCGCCTCGGTCTTCCTGATCCTGATGGTGCTCACCCCGCTCGGCTCGACGGTCAACGGCGCCCACTCGTGGATCCAGGTCGGCGCCGGTTTCTCGCTCCAGCCCTCGGAGTTCGTGAAGGTCACGATCATCCTGGGCATGGCGATGCTGCTGGCGGCCCGGGTGGACGCCGGGGACAAGCCCTACCCCGGCCACCGGACGGTGCTCCAGGCGCTGGGCCTGGCGACCGTGCCGATGCTGATCGTGATGCTGATGCCGGACCTCGGCTCGGTGATGGTCATGGTCATCATCGTGCTGGGCGTGCTGCTGGCCTCCGGCGCCTCCAACCGCTGGATCTTCGGCCTGCTGGGCGCCGGCACCACGGGGGCGCTCGCGATCTGGCAGCTCGGGATCCTCGACGAGTACCAGATCAACCGCTTCGCCGCCTTCGCCAACCCCGATCTGGACCCGGCGGGCGTCGGCTACAACACCAACCAGGCCCGGATCGCCATCGGCTCGGGCGGGCTGACCGGCTCGGGGCTGTTCGAGGGCTCGCAGACCACCGGGCAGTTCGTGCCGGAGCAGCAGACCGACTTCGTGTTCACGGTGGCGGGCGAGGAGCTGGGCTTCCTCGGCGCCGGGCTGATCATCCTGCTGCTCGGCATCCTGCTGTGGCGGGCCTGCCGGATCGCCCGCGGGACGACCGAGCTGTACGGGACGATCGTGGCCGCCGGGATCGTGGCGTGGTTCGCCTTCCAGTCCTTCGAGAACATCGGGATGACCCTCGGCATCATGCCGGTCACCGGTCTGCCCCTGCCGTTCGTGTCGTACGGAGGGTCGTCGATGTTCTCGGTGTGGGTGGCGGTGGGGTTGTTGCAGTCGATCAGAGTGCAGCGTCCGATGTCGGCGTGAGGCCGGGTGTTTTCCCCCGGTTCACCCGGGGTGCACTCTGCCATCACGGCTCGACTGCCATTAGGGTCGGTTCATGGCGGAGACGAAGCGTGAAATCGAGCGCAAATACGAATCCGACGAGAGTGGCCTGCCGGATCTGACCGGTGTGGCCGGGGTGGCGGCGGTGGTCGACAAGGGCGTCGCCGAACTGGACGCCACCTACTACGACACCGCCGACGAACGCCTCGCCAAGGACGCCATCACCCTGCGCCGCCGCACCGGCGGCTCGGACGCGGGCTGGCATCTGAAGTTCCCGGTGGCACCCGATGTACGGGACGAGATCCAGGCGCCGCTGTCCGACACCCTGCCGCGCGAGATCGCCGCGCTGGTCCGCTCCCGGGTCCGGGACAGCGAGCTGCTGCCGGTGGTGCGGCTGCGCTCCGCCCGGGACGTACGGGAGCTGACCGACGCCGAGGGGCGGCTGATCGCCGAGGTGAGCGTGGACGCGGTCCGCGCCGAGCGGCTCACCGGGGACGGTGGCGACGCGCAGTGGACCGAGATCGAGGTGGAGCTGGCCGACGGGGTGGACCCGGCCGTCCTCGACAAGGTGGAGAAGCGGCTGCGCAAGGCGGGGGTACGGCCGTCCGCGTCGCCGTCGAAGCTGGCGCGGGCCCTGGAGGAGACCGCGCCGGGGAAGGGGAAGCGGACGAGGCAGCCCGCCAAGGGCAAGAAGGCCGAGAAGGCTGGGAAGAGCGAAGAGGCCGAGAAGAGCGCGAAGGCGGCGAAGAAGGCGAGCGGCAGCGACGGCGTGGCGGCTCCCGCGCCGCCGGTCACCGCCGGGGACCATGTGCTGGCCTACTTGCGCGAACAGCGGGACGCGATCGTGGGGCTGGACCCGGCCGTCCGCCGGGACACCTACGACTCCGTGCACCGGATGCGGGTGGCGACCCGGCGGATGCGCAGCGCCTTCCGGTCGTACGGGAAGCTGCTGGACCGGGCGGTGACCGACCCGATCGGCGAGGAGCTGAAGTGGCTCGCCGGAGAGTTGGGCGTGGACCGCGACCAGGAAGTCCTCACCGAGCGGCTCACCGACGCCCTCGGCGCACTGCCGCGCCCCCTGCTTGTCGGCCCGGTCCGCACCCGGCTGCGCACCTGGTCGCACGCCCGGCGCGGCGGCTCCCGGCGCCGCCTGATCGCCGTACTGGACGGGCGGCGGTACCTGGCGCTGCTCGGCGCGCTGGACGCGCTGCTCGCCGGGCCGCCGTTGCTCAAGCCGGCGGCGGGCGATCCGGGGAAGGTGATCTCCCGGGCCGTGCGCAAGGACTTCGACAAGCTGGCCGCGCTGGTGGAGCAGGCGCTGGAGCTGCCCCCCGGGCACGAGCGGGACACCGCGCTGCACGAGGCGCGCAAGAAGGCGAAGCGGGCACGGTACGCGGCGGAGGCGGCCGTACCGGCGCTCGGCGACCCGGCGTCCTCGCTGGTGAAGTCGATGAAGTCGGTGCAGAGCCTGCTCGGCGACCACCAGGACAGTGTGATGACCCGCGAGGCCCTGCGGGAGCTGTCCCGGCAGGCGCACCCGGCGGGGGAGAGCACCTTCACGTACGGGGTGCTGTACGGGCGGGAGGAGCGGCGGGCGGCGGACGTGGAGCGGGAGCTGCCGGACCTGTGGAAACCGATCCGCGAGGGCGTGCCGCTGTGACGACCGGGTCATGTACACGTGCGACAGCCGAGGAAGGCACCCGTGTGCGGGGCGGCCGATGCCGTACGGCGTACGAGCAGGCCGCCCGGCCGCGCTAGGCTGGAGGATCACCCCCGTCAGCCTCACGAAGGTCCCGCGATGTCTGCCGAGTCGGTTTTCCCGCAGCTCGAAGCTCTGCTCCCGCATGTGCAGAAGCCGATCCAGTACGTCGGTGGCGAGCTGAACTCCACCGTGAAGGACTGGGACTCCTGCGACGTCCGCTGGGCGCTCATGTACCCGGACGCGTACGAGGTCGGTCTGCCCAACCAGGGCGTCATGATCCTCTACGAGGTGCTGAACGAACAGGAGGGCGTCCTCGCCGAGCGCACCTACAGCGTGTGGCCGGATCTGGAGGCGCTGATGCGGGAGCACCGGGTGCCGCAGTTCACGGTGGACGGGCACCGCCCGGTGAAGGCGTTCGACGTCCTCGGTGTGTCCTTCTCCACCGAGTTGGGCTACACCAACCTGCTGACCGCGCTGGACCTCGCGGACGTCCCCCTGGCGGCGGCGGACCGTACGGTCGACCACCCCATCGTGCTGGCGGGCGGGCACGCGGCGTTCAATCCGGAGCCGATCGCCGACTTCATCGACGCGGCGGTCATCGGCGACGGCGAGCAGGCCGTGCTGGACATGACGAAGATCATCCGGGAGTGGAAGGCCGAGGGCCGCCCCGGCGGCCGGGACGAGGTGCTGCTGCGCCTGGCGAAGACCGGCGCCGTGTACATCCCGCGCTTCTACGACGTGGAGTATCTGCCGGACGGCCGGATCAGCCGGGTCGTACCGAATCGTTCCGGCGTGCCGTGGCGGATCTCCAAGCACACCGTCATGGACCTGGACGAGTGGCCCTACCCCAAGCAGCCGCTGGTGCCGCTCGCCGAGACGGTCCATGAGCGCATGTCGGTGGAGATCTTCCGCGGCTGCACACGCGGCTGCCGCTTCTGCCAGGCCGGCATGATCACCCGCCCGGTCCGTGAACGCTCGATCACCGGCATCGGCGAGATGGTCGACAAGGGCTTGAAGGCGACCGGCTTCGAGGAGGTCGGCCTGCTCTCCCTCTCCTCCGCCGACCACTCCGAGATCGGTGAGATCGCGAAGGGCCTCGCGGACCGCTACACGGAGGACAAGGTCGGTCTGTCCCTCCCGTCGACCCGCGTGGACGCCTTCAACGTCGACCTGGCGAACGAACTGACGAGGAACGGCCGCCGTTCGGGCCTGACCTTCGCCCCCGAGGGCGGGTCGGAACGCCTGCGCAAGGTCATCAACAAGATGGTCTCGGAGGAGGACCTGATCCGGACCGTGGCCACGGCCTACGGCAACGGCTGGCGCCAGGTGAAGCTGTACTTCATGTGCGGCCTGCCGACGGAGACCGACGACGACGTCCTCCAGATCGCCGACATGGCCATGAACGTCATCGCCAAGGGCCGCGAGGTCTCCGGCTCCGGCGACATCCGCTGCACGGTCTCGATCGGCGGGTTCGTCCCCAAGCCGCACACCCCCTTCCAGTGGGCACCGCAGCTGTCGGCCCAGGAGACGGACGCGCGCCTCGAAAAGCTCCGCGACAAGATCCGCGGCGACAAGAAGTACGGCCGCTCCATCGGCTTCCGCTACCACGACGGCAAGCCCGGTATCGTCGAGGGCCTCCTCTCCCGCGGCGACCGCCGCCTGGGCGCGGCCATCCGCGCGGTCTACGAGGACGGCGGCCGGTTCGACGGCTGGCGCGAGCACTTCTCCTACGACCGCTGGATGCACTGCGCCGACAAGGCGCTCGCCCCCTTCGGCGTGGACGTCGACTGGTACACCACCCGCGAGCGCTCCTACGAGGAGGTCCTCCCCTGGGACCACCTCGACTCCGGCCTGGACAAGGACTGGCTCTGGGAGGACTGGCAGGACGCCCTCGACGAGACGGAGGTCGAGGACTGCCGGTGGACTCCGTGCTTCGACTGCGGGGTGTGTCCCGCGCTCGACACTCATATTCAAGTCGGCCCCACGGGCAAGAAGCTGCTGCCGCTGACCGTGACGAATTCGGCTCCGGGCGGCTGACGCCGGGATCCGGGCAGCGGGTCGTCGGGGAACGGGCCAGCGGGTCCACCGACCAGGGCCGGGCGTTTCGGGTCTCGATCAGCTCGCCGGCGTTTCGCGGACGCGCGCCGCATCCTGTGGCTCGCCGAGCGGCCGGTGTGCTCGGCGGCGGCGCGCGCACTGCCCTGCCGGCGGCCCTGCGCGCGAGCGCTTCGAGTGATCGAGGTGTTCGAGACGCCATTGATACCGAGTAAGGACATCGTGGCCGGATCCGGGCAGCAGATCCTTGCGTCTGACCAGGTATGGATCTGGAGAAACGGCCTGCTCGGGAGCGGGAACAGGCTGAGCGACCCGAGGGACCCGAGCGACCCGAGGGACCCGGACGTCCCGGGGGTTCCGAAGGGTGTCTCGTCGTGGCGATCCGGCTTCCCGTGCGGATCGTCGTGCTCGTGCTCGTCCTGCCCGTGCGGATGGTGTGGGACGCGCTCGTCGTCTCCGGACGCTTTCTGTACGGCACCGTCCTGCGGCCCGTCGGGCGGGCCCTGTTCATCTGGCCGTGGGTCGCCCTGTGGCGGTATGCCCTGGTGCCCCTCGGCCGCGCGCTGGGGTGGCTCGGGAACGTGCTTCTCGTCGTCCCGTCGGTGTGGCTGTACCGGCATGTCCTTACGCCGGTCGGGCGGGGCTTCGCGTGGGTGGGGCGTGGTCTGTGGGCGGGGGTCTCCTGGGCCGGGCGTGGAGTGTGGGCCGGGGCGCGCTGGGTCGGGCGCGGGATGGCCTGGCTCGGGCGGTATCTCCTCGTCGTACCCGCCCTGTGGGTCCACACCTGGGTGCTCACGCCGATCGGGCACTTCCTCGCCTGGTGCGGCAAGGGGGGCCTGTGGGTGCTGTCCCGGATCGTGACGGCGATCGACGTCGGGGTGTACTGGATCGCCAAGGTGCTGGTCGTGCTGCCCGCGCGGGCCCTGTGGCGGTGGGTGCTCGCGCCCGTCGGGCGGGTCCTGGCCGTGCTCGGACGGGAGGCCGGGGCGGCGCTCGGGCACGCCTGGCGGGTCGCCGGGCGGATCTCGCTCGCCGTGGGGCGTTTCCTCGCCCGCGTGTTCCGGCGGCTCTTCGTGGAGCCGGTGCGCTGGATGTACCGCACGGTGCTGACCCCGGTCGGACATGGCGTGCGGGACACCGTGCTGCGGCCCGCCGCCGAGGCCGCGCGGGCCGTCGGCCGGGGCACCCGGCGGGCGCTCGCCTCCGCCCGGGAGACCGCACGGCAGGCCCGCGCCGACTTCCGGCGGATGGTCTTCGGCGAGCCCCGGGGGAGGGAAGCGGTGGCCCGGCGGGAGGCTTCCGGCCGCCTGCCGGGCTCCTCCGGCCGCCTGCCGGGCTCCTCCGGCCGTGTGCCGGGCTCCTCCGGTGGTCCGGCGGCTGGTTCCTCCGGTCGGCTGCCGGAGCCTTCCGGTGGTCCGCAGGGTGCCTCCGGGGGTTCGGAGGGCTCCTTCGGCCGTCCGCAGGGTTCCTCCGGGGATCCGGCCGGCTCTTTCGGTCGTCCGCAGGGGCCCTCCGGTGGTCCGGTGGGCTCTTCCGGTGGGCTGTCGGACCCTTCCGGTCGCCGGCGGGAACCCTCGGGCCCTGAGACACGTACTCTTGGTAGCAGTACGACCGCACTCACGAAGGATTGAGACACTGGGGAAGCGACAGCCCGAAGGCCCGCCGCCTGTTCCCGCGGTGCAGCGCATCCGACTGCGCTACACCAAGCGTGGCCGCCTGAGGTTCACCAGCCACCGAGACTTCCAGCGCGCCTTTGAGCGCGCGCTGCGTCGCGCCGCTGTGCCGATGGCCTACTCGGCCGGGTTCACGCCGCATCCCAAGGTGTCGTACGCCAATGCCGCACCCACCGGCACGGGCAGTGAGGCGGAGTATCTGGAGATCGCGCTCACCGCGCCGCGTGACCCGCAGCGGCTGCGCGCCCTCCTCGACGAGTCGCTGCCCCCCGGGCTCGACATCATCGATGCCGTCGAGGCCCGTACCCCCGGGCTCGCCGACCGGCTCACCGCCTCCGTGTGGGAGCTGCGGCTGGACGGCGTGGCACCCCTGGACGCCGCCCGCGCGGTCGCCGCCTTCAACGCGGCGGAGAGCGTCGAGGTGCAGCGTCTGACCAAGAACGGCATGCGGACGTTCGACGCCCGCCCGGCCGTGGCGAGCCTGACCGCCGCCGAAGCCGTTACCTTGGAGACATCGGACACGTCGGACACGTTCGACTCGTTCGACACGAACGCCGGGAGCGGCTTCGTGCCTGCCCGAGACGCCGGAAACGGCGGGGACGGCGACCGCGCGGCCACACCGGGTTCGCCCGCTGATAGGCCGACCGACCGGCCCTGTGCGATACTGCGGCTGGTTGTTCGGCACGTGACGCCTGCCGTTCGACCCGACGACGTCCTGTCCGGTCTCCGCGCCGTGGCCGACCTGGCGCCGCCGGTCCCCGCAGCGGTGACCAGGCTGGCGCAGGGGCTGTTCGATGAAGAGACCGGTACGGTGACCGACCCGCTCGCGCCCGACCGCGAGGCGGATGCGGCCCTCACTTCGGCCGCCCCGACCGCCGCCGCGACGGCACCCGCTTAGGGAAGGTCCCGCGTAGGACGAACGCCGAAAGCGCCGCCCTCGTACTCGGGAGCCACCTGGGTCGGGCAGCGCACCGACCAGAAGACTTTCGCCAGGCCGTACGCGACAAGGCGTGCGGAACCGGCGAGACACAAGACACAGAGAGCTCCCGTGCGGCGCCCGCGCCCCGGACGGCGGCCCACGCGCA
Source organism: Streptomyces sp. NPDC056734 (assembly GCF_042790455.1). Taxonomy (NCBI): domain Bacteria; kingdom Bacillati; phylum Actinomycetota; class Actinomycetes; order Kitasatosporales; family Streptomycetaceae; genus Streptomyces; species Streptomyces sp. NPDC056734. Next base: position 73,853 of record NZ_JBHTZD010000031.1, on the reverse strand, counting down.
CCGCGCGAGCCGCGGACGTCACCGGCCTTCCCGCCGGACCATGCGCGGCGCCCGGGAGCCTGACGGGAGAAACGCCCGCATGCTCGAACCGACCGAATCCCCGGAGTCCACCGACTCCGCCGACAACACCCCCAGTGACACCCTGCCGCCGCGTCGTCGGCGCAGGGCCGCGTCCCGGCCGGCGGGACCGCCGACCGACCCGACCGACCCGACCGGGACACCGGTGGACGTGACCGCCCCGGCCGTCGCATCGGCCGGCCAGGACAGTGACATCGCCGACACTGCCGATGGCTCCGTCAGAGCTGACATCGCCGTCGACGCCGTTGACGAAGAGGCCGACGCGGCCGAAGAGGCGGCGGTGAGCGGCGAGGCCGAAGCGCCCGCGCCCGCCCCCCGTACGCGCCGCCGTGCCGTACGGCGTGCCTCCGCGCCCGCCGGGGCGCCTTCCGAGGCCCCCGAGCGTGCCGGTACCGAGAGCGCCGGGACCGTGGTGCCCGCCGCCGCGCCGGTCGCCGAGGCCGCCCCGGTGGCGGACGCCGCCGTCGAGGAGCCCGCCCCGCGCGCCCGGCGCCGGGCCACCCGCCGGGTGTCCGCGCCCGCCGCTACGCCCGAGCCGGTGGCCGCCGCCGAGGTGACCGAGTCCGCGCAGGCCCCCCAGGCCACGCAGGCCGCCCCCGAGGCGTCCGTCGCCGACGAGAGCCTCAACGGCACCGAGGAGACCGCCCCGCGCCGCACGCGCCGCCGGGCCACCCGCAAGGTGTCCACGCCGGTCGCGGAGACCGCCGTACCGGAGACCGCCGCAGCGCAGACCGCCGTACCGGAGCGGACCGGGACCGAGGCCCCGGCCGTCGCCGAGTCCGCCGCCCCCGAGCAGGCGCCCGGCGCCGTGAAGAAGGCACCCGTGTCCGAGCAGGTCCCCGAGACCGAGGCCGACGGCGACACCCCGCGTCGTGGCCGGCGCAGGGTGGCGCGCAAGGCCGCCACCGGATTCGCCGCGCCGCCCGTCGAGGCGTCCGCCCAGGCATCCGGGCGGACCGCCACCCGGACCGCGCCCGCGACGCAGGACGAGGCCGACGCGCCGCGTCGCCCGGCGCGGCCCGCTGTCGCCGTGTTCCAGGCGCCGGTGTTCACCGAGCCGAGGTTCCAGACGCCCGAGCGGGCGGCTGCCGAGGCCGCCGCGGAGGCGGCGGAGGAGGAGCCCGCCGAGGAGACGGCCGAGCAGACCGCCGAGGCGCCGGAGTTCGCGGAGGAGCCCGCCGGCTCGCGGCGCCGCCGCAGGCGCAAGGGCGCGGCCTTCGCGGAGGAGACCGAGGCCCGCGCGCAGGCGCCGGTCGCGGAGGAGCCCGAGCCGGCCGCGGACACCGAGGACGCCGCCGAGCAGGCCGATGACTCCGACGACGGCGACGACGCCGAGGAGACCGGCTCGCGCCGCCGCCGGCGCCGTGGTGGCCGTCGCCGGCGCCGCGGTGAGGCCGCGGACGGCGAGGGCGACGACACCGCCGCCGAGCAGGCCGCGCAGGACGCCGAGGACACCGCCGAGCAGGCCGACGAGGACGCCGAGGACGGCGACGACGCCGAGCGCGGCGAGGAGGCCGGGGGCTCGACCGCCGGAAGCCGTCGCCGCAGGCGCCGTCGCCGCCGGGCCGGTGACGGTTCCGGTGACGGCGAGCAGTCCGAGGACGACCCGGAGCGCACGGTCGTCAAGGTCCGTGAGCCGCGCAAGCAGAGTGAGCGCGAGCCGTCCGACGAGGTGCAGTCCATCAAGGGCTCGACCCGTCTGGAGGCCAAGAAGCAGCGCCGCCGTGAGGGCCGTGAGCAGGGCCGCCGCCGGGTGCCGATCATCACCGAGGCCGAGTTCCTGGCCCGCCGGGAGGCCGTCGAGCGTGTGATGGTCGTCCGGCAGAACGGCGACCGTACGCAGATCGGCGTCCTTGAGGACAACGTGCTCGTCGAGCACTACGTCAACAAGGAGCAGTCGACGTCGTACGTCGGCAATGTCTACCTCGGCAAGGTGCAGAACGTGCTGCCGTCGATGGAGGCCGCCTTCATCGACATCGGCAAGGGCCGCAACGCCGTGCTGTACGCGGGCGAGGTCAACTTCGAGGCGCTGGGGATGGCCCATGGGCCGCGGCGCATCGAGTCCGCGCTGAAGTCCGGCCAGTCGGTCCTCGTGCAGGTCACCAAGGACCCGATCGGGCACAAGGGCGCCCGGCTGACCAGCCAGGTCTCGCTGCCCGGCCGCTATCTGGTGTACGTGCCCGAGGGCTCGATGACCGGTATCAGCCGCAAGCTGCCCGACACCGAGCGGGCCCGGCTGAAGACCATCCTCAAGAAGATCGTCCCCGAGGACGCGGGCGTCATCGTGCGCACCGCCGCCGAGGGGGCGAGCGAGGACGAGCTGCGCCGGGACGTCGAGCGGCTCCAGGCGCAGTGGTCGGATATCCAGAAGAAGGCCAAGAGCGGCAACGCCCCGACGCTGCTGTACGGCGAGCCGGACATGACCGTCCGGGTCGTGCGGGACATCTTCAACGAGGACTTCTCCAAGGTCATCGTCAGCGGTGACGAGGCCTGGCAGACCGTGCACGGCTATGTCGCGCACGTGGCGCCGGATCTCACCGACCGGCTCAAGAAGTGGACCTCCGAGGTCGACGTCTTCGCCACGTACCGGATCGACGAGCAGCTCGCCAAGGCGCTGGACCGCAAGGTGTGGCTGCCGAGCGGTGGCTCGCTGGTGATCGACAAGACCGAGGCCATGGTCGTGGTCGATGTCAACACCGGCAAGTTCACCGGCCAGGGCGGCAACCTCGAAGAGACCGTGACCAGGAACAACCTGGAGGCGGCCGAGGAGATCGTGCGCCAGCTGCGGCTGCGCGACCTGGGCGGCATCGTCGTCATCGACTTCATCGACATGGTGCTGGAGTCCAACCGGGACCTGGTGCTGCGGCGCCTGCTGGAGTGCCTGGGCCGGGACCGTACGAAGCACCAGGTCGCCGAGGTGACCTCGCTGGGTCTGGTCCAGATGACCCGCAAGCGGGTCGGCCAGGGCCTGCTGGAGTCCTTCTCCGAGACCTGCGTGCACTGCAACGGACGCGGTGTCATCGTCCACATGGACCAGGCGACCGCCGCCGGTGGTGGCGGCAAGCGCAAGAAGCGCGGGCGTGGCGGGGCGGAGACGCCGGAGCACGAGCACGACCACGAGCTGGTGCAGCCGTCGGCGCCGGCCGAGACCGAGACCGAGGCGGAGGTGGCCGCCGAGGCCGCCGCTCCGGTCGCGCTCTCGTCGCCCGCGTTCGAGCCCGACGAGGAGCTGTACAGCAGCGTCGCCGAGGCGGAGGCCGCGGCCGGCCGGGGCCGTTCCCGGCGCCGGGCCAGCCGCCGGGCCTCGGCTCCGGCGGGCGCTCCGAGGGGCGAGGCCGCCAGGTCTGCCGCTCCGGTCGCCGAGTCCGTCGTACCGGCGCGCGCTGAGGACGGGGACGGGGACGGGGACGTACGGCGGTCCCGGCCGAGGGCCGCCGCCGAGGTGCACGCGGAGCCGGTGGCCGTGGAGGACCCGGTGGTCGAGGCGCCGCCCGCCGTCGAGGCGCCTGCCGTCGCGGAGGCGTCTGCCGAGCCCGTCGCTGCTGCCACTTCCGCCGCTTCTGTGGAGGAGGCGGCCACTGCTCCCGTCGAGGAGGCCGCGCCCAAGGGGCGTACGCGTCGCCGGGCCACCCGCAGGGTGTCCGCACCGGCCGGGGCGCCCGAGGGCGCCGAGGCGGCCGTCGTCACGGTGACCGAACCGGCCGCACCCGTGGCCGCGGCGGAGCCGACACAGGCGACGGCATCGGTGGAAGCGGCGGAGCCCGTGTCGGTCCCGGCGGCCGAGGCCCCCGCCGACACCGACGCCGCCCCCGCCCGCCCCCGTCGCCGTGCCGTCCGCAAGGCCACCGCGCCGACCGCGTCCGAGGACACGGCCGTCGTGGTCGTCCCATCGGGCCCGGCCCAGGAGGCATCCGGCGACCAGGCGCCCGAGGCATCGGGAGACCAGGCCCCCGGCGAGCGGTTGTCCGGCGATGAGGCGTCCACCGGCGATGACGCCGAAGGCGAGTCGGCGGCCCCGGTCAAGAAGGCGGCCGCCCGTAAGACGGCGAAGAAGGCGACCGCCAAGAAGGCCGCCACCACCGCCACCAAGAAGACGGCCGCGAAGAAGACCACGGCCAAGAAGACCGTCGCGAAGAAGGTGCCGGCGAAGAAGGCGGCGACCAAGAAGACGGCGGCCAAGAAGACCGCGGCGGCGGAGCAGACGCTGTCCTCGGTGTCCGCCACCACGGAGGACTGATCCCGCCGATCAGCCTGCCGCGCAAGGCAGTTGACGGCCCGTCCGGTGCACACCGGGCGGGCCGTCCGCGTACCCCGGGCCGCACTCGCCGTGATCTTCGCCCGGGCTCACCGCGCGGATCACACCTGGATCACTATCCGGTTGACCACCTGGTTCATCGCCTGGTTCATCGCCCGGTTCATCGCCTCGTCACTATCCGGTTCACCGCGTGGTTCCCATCTGGATCGTTATCCGGATCACTATCCGCGGCTATCTGGATCACTATCCGGATCGCTGTCCGCAACCTGTGAATGACAGGCGAATCCGTGAAGGAGTGACATGGTTATGATGTGGGAACAGACAGTCGGTGAATTAAGGGGAAACGGAGACTTTTGGTCTGCGATTTTCCCGCGACCAATGGGGTTTCCTGTGGTGGTAGGGGTGTGTTCGTGAAGGCTCTCGTGCTCTCCGGGGGAGCGGGCACCCGCCTCCGCCCGATCACCCACACCTCGGCCAAGCAACTGGTGCCGGTGGCCAACAAGCCCGTCCTCTTCTACGGCCTTGAGGCGATCGCGGACGCCGGGATCACCGAGGTGGGGATCGTCGTCGGCGACACCGCCGAGGAGATCCGCGAAGCGGTGGGCGACGGCTCCCGGTTCGGCGTCGAGGTCACCTACATCCCGCAGGACGCCCCGCTGGGCCTCGCCCACGCCGTGCTGATCGCCCAGGACTTCCTCGCCGACGACGACTTCGTCATGTACCTCGGCGACAACTTCATCGTGGGCGGCATCACCGCCCTGGTGGACGAGTTCCGCGACGACCGTCCCGACGCGCAGATCTTGCTGACCAAGGTCCCCAACCCCACCGCCTTCGGCGTCGCGGAACTCGACACCGAGGGGCGGGTGGTGGCCCTGGAGGAGAAGCCGCAGCGGCCCAAGAGCGATCTCGCTCTCGTCGGCGTGTATTTGTTCACCCCGGCGATACACGAGGCCGTGCGGTCCATCAAGCCGTCCTGGCGCGGCGAACTGGAGATCACCCACGCCATCCAGTGGCTGATAGACGCCGAGCGCAAGGTCCGCTCCACCACCATCTCCGGATACTGGAAGGACACCGGCAATGTCACCGACATGCTGGAGGTCAACCGCTCGGTCCTGGAGAGCGTGCAGCCGCTGAACGACGGCACGGTCGACGCGGCCAGCGAGATCATCGGCCGGGTGCGCATCGAGGCCGGGGCGAAGGTCAGCGGCAGCCGGATCGTCGGCCCCGCGATCATCGGCGCCAACTCGGTGGTCAGCGACGCCTATATCGGCCCCTTCACCTCGATCTCCGAGGACTGCCGGATCGAGGACAGCGAAATCGAGTACTCCATCGTGCTGCGCGGCTCGTCGGTGACCGGCGTCCGCCGGGTGGAGGCCTCGCTCATCGGGCGCGACGTCGAGGTCACGCCCGCTCCCCGCCACCCGTCGGCCCACCGGCTCGTGCTCGGTGATCACAGCAAGGTGCAGATCTCTTCATGACACCTCCCGCGACGACACCTCCCGCGGTGATACCTCCGCTCTCCCGCCCGACCCGCGTCCTGGTCACCGGGGGCGCCGGTTTCATCGGCTCGCACTATGTCCGCACCCTGCTGGGCCCGGACGGCCCCGGTGATGTCGAGGTCACCGTGCTCGACAAGCTGACCTACGCGGGCAACCCGGCCAACCTGGACGAGGTGCGCGAGCACCCCGGCTTCGCCTTCGTGCAGGGCGACATCTGCGACCCCGAGCTGGTCGGCAAGCTGATGGACGGGCACGACCAGGTGGTGCACTTCGCGGCCGAGTCGCACGTGGACCGCTCGATCGACGGCGGCGCCGAATTCGTCCGCACCAATGTGGTCGGCACCCACACCCTGATCGACGCCGCCCACCGGGCCGGCATCGAGACCTTCGTGCACATCTCCACCGACGAGGTGTACGGCTCGATCGACGAGGGCTCCTGGCCGGAGACCCACCCGCTGGAGCCCAACTCGCCGTATTCCTCGGCCAAGGCGTCCAGCGACCTGATCGCGCTGTCCTACCACCGCACCCACGGCCTGGACGTCCGCGTCACCCGCTGCTCCAACAACTACGGCCACCACCACTTCCCCGAGAAGGTCATCCCGCTCTTCGTGACCAACCTCCTCGACGGCAGGAAGGTCCCGCTGTACGGCGACGGCGGCAACGTCCGTGACTGGCTGCACATCGACGACCATGTCCAGGGCATCGAGCTGGTCCGCACCAAGGGCCGCGCGGGCGAGGTCTACAACATCGGCGGCGGCACCGAACTGTCCAACCGGCAGCTCACCGAACTGCTCCTCGCGGCGTGCGGCGCCGACTGGGACACCAGCGTCGAGTACGTCGAGGACCGCAAGGGCCACGACCGCCGCTACTCCGTCGACTGCGCCAAGATCCGCGAGGAACTGGGCTACACGCCCAGGAAGAACTTCGCGGACGGTCTCGCGGAGACGGTCCGCTGGTACCGCGAGAACCGCTCCTGGTGGGAGCCGCTGAAGGAGCGGGCCGCGCTGTGAGCGAGAACCGCCCCTGGCTGGTCACCGGCGCCGGCGGCATGCTGGGCCGGGACGTCCTGGCCAGGCTGACCGCCGAGGGCGAATCCTTCATCGCCCTGGACCGCGCCGCGCTCGACCTCACCGACCCGGACGCCGTGCTGCGCGCCCTTCAGGCCCACCGCCCGGCCGTCGTCGTCAACTGCGCCGCCTTCACCGCCGTGGACGACGCCGAGACCCGCGAGTCCGACGCCCTGCGCGTCAACGGCGACGGCCCCGCCCACCTGGCCGCCGCCTGCGCCGCCACCGGCGCCGTCCTGCTCCACCTCTCCACCGACTACGTCTTCGCGGGCGACGCCACCGCCCCGTACCCCGAGGACGCCCCCACCGCCCCGCGCAGCGCCTACGGCCGTACCAAACTGGCCGGCGAGCAGGCGGTCCTCAAAACCCTCCCCGAGCACGGCTATGTGATCCGCACGGCCTGGCTGTACGGCGCGGGCGGCCCCAACTTCGTCCGTACGATGATCCGCCTGGCCGGTGAGCGCGACACCGTCGATGTGGTGGACGACCAGCGCGGCCAGCCCACCTGGAGCGCCGACCTGGCCGCCCTGCTGCACACCCTGGGCCGCAGCGCCCTGGCCGGCACCGCCCCCGCCGGGATCTACCACGGCACCAGCTCCGGCGAGACCACCTGGTACGGCTTCACCCGGGAGATCTTCCGGCTGCTCGGCACCGACCCCGGCCGGGTCCGCCCCACCACCAGCGAGGCGTTCGTACGCCCCGCGCCCCGGCCCGCGTACAGCGTGCTCGGTCATGACCGCTTCCGCGCGGCCGGTGTCCCGCCGCTGCGCGACTGGCGCGCGGCGCTCGCCGAGGCGTTCCCTGACATCCACGACATCCGCGATGTTCACGATATTCACGATAATCGTGCGACCCAGCAGATCCAGCCGAACCCGGTCCAGACGAAGGAGAATCCGGCGTGACGGTCAAGGTCAGTGTCGTCATCGCGGTCTACAACCCCGGCAAATACATCGAGGACTGCATCACCGGCCTGCTGCGGCAGAGCCTGACCCCGGACGAGTTCGAGGTCTTCTTCGTCAACGACGGCTCCACCGACGACACCCCGGCCCGCCTCGATCGACTGGCCGCCGAGCACCCGCACTTCCACGTCATCCACCAGGAGTCCTCCGGCTGGTCCGGCCGCCCCCGCAACACCGGCACCGACGCGGCGCGCGGCGAATACGTGATGTTCGCCGACCACGACGACTGGCTCGGCGACGAGGCCCTTGAGCGGATGTACGACTACGGCACGGCCCACGACGCCGATGTCGTCATCGGCAAGATGGCCGGCATCGGGCGCCCGGTCCCGCAGGAGCTGTTCCGCGTCAACCGGCCCCGGGCCACCGTGGAGAACGCGCCGCTGATCGACAGCCTCACCCCGCACAAGATGTTCCGCCGGGAGTTCCTGGCCGAGCACGGCATGCGGTTCAAGGAGGGCAGGCGGCGGCTGGAGGACCATGTCTTCGTCGCCGAGGCTTATCTGCGGGCCAAGAGCGTCGCCGTCCTCAGCGACTACGTCTGCTACTACCACATCACCCGCGACGACGGCTCCAACGCCGGCTTCCAGCGCTTCGACCCGGCGGGCTACTTCGGCAACCTCCGCGAGGCCCTCGACGTGGTCGAGAACCTCACCGAGCCCGGCCCGCTGCGCGACAAGCTCTACAGCCGCTGGCTGCGCAACGAGATGGTCGAGCGGCTGCGCGGCGACCGGCTGCTGAAGCTGCCCGAGGACTACGCGGAGGAGCTGTACCGCGAGATCCGCGCGGTGATCACCGAGCGCTTCGGCCCGGGCGTCCTCGCCCGCGTCGCCCCCACCCAGCGCGTGGTGGCGGCCCTGGTCGCCGCCGACCGCTACGCCGATGTCCGCGCCCTCGCCGCATGGGAGGCCGGCATCCGACCCACCGGCCGGCTGACCTCCCTGACCTGGGAGAACGGCTCGCTGGCCATCGGTTTCAGCGCCGAGTACGAGGTCGCCGGCGCCCCGATGACGTACGGCCTCGACGGCGAGCGCGACCTGCTCGGGCTGCCGCTGTCCGAGGCCGCCCGCGAGGCGCTGGCGGAGCAGGGCGTCGATCTGACGGCGCCGGTGGACCGCAGTGACGTCGACCTGGTGGTCCGGCACCGCGAGGAGGCCACCCAGTACTACCTTCCGCTGCGCAGCGAGCGGCACCGGATCGACGCCGGGGACGACGGCTCGTTCCGGCAGCGGATCACCGCGCGTGCCGTGCTGGACCCGGAGACCGCCGCCGCGGGCGGGCCGCTCGCCAAGGGCATCTGGGATCTGCACCTGCGCATCAAGTCCTGCGGCTGGAGCAAGGAGACCCGGCTCGGCGCCGTGCGTGACGAGGACGTGGAGAGGGGACGGCTGCCCGCGCTCACCGGTGTGCCGCGCCGGCTGGTGCTGCCGTACTGGACCGACGGGCCGGGCAATCTCTCCCTCGACGTCGACCAGCACACCGGCAAGCTGGAGCGCGAGGCCGTGGCGGTGCTGGACCCGGTGGCCGGTGAGGTCGACGACGGCACCGTCCGCCTTCCGCTGCCGCTGCATCTGGCCGCCCCGGACGGCGATCCGGTGCGGCTGCGCTTCGAGCGCAAGCACGTGGGCAAGTACCCGGCCGACGCGGTCACCGACGGCCGTACGGTGAGCGCCGTACTGCCGCTGGCACGGCTCACCGGCATGCGCTGGGCGGTCCGGGTCGGCATACCGTCCGCCGACCGCGGCGAGCCCCGCTGGACCCGGCTCCCGGTCGACGTGGTCGTCGACGCGGGGGGCCGCGCCCGCGTGATCGACCGGCACACCCCGTCGGACAGGCCCGGCCCCACGTCCGCGTCCCAGCAGCAGGCCCCCCGGCCGCTGTGGCGCAGGGTGGCGGGCCGCGTCAGGCGCGCGGTGACGGGCGGACGGCCCAAACGCTGAGGCGGATGCGCCGGCGGGGCTCGCCGATTTTTGAGCGGGGGGTGGCGCGGGCGCTGGTCTGGGCGGGATGGCCACGCACGCGGGCGGGTCGCGCGAGCGCTGGTCTGGACGGAGGGGCGGCGTACGGCGATCTTTGACCGGCGGAGTGCGTAGGCGCTGAGCCGGATGGGATTGCCGGGGACGTCGGCCCTTGTCCGGCGGGTCGCGCGAGCGCTGGTCTGGACGGGATGGCGGCGTACGGCGATTCTTGACCGGCAGAGTGTGCAGGCGCTGAGCCGGACGGGATTGCCGGGGACGCCGACCCTTGACCGGCAAGCAACGCAAGCGCTGAGCCGGATCGGCGGACGGCGGACTCCGACCCTGACCGGCGAGCCGCGCGAGCGCTGAGCCGGACGGGGGAGCGGGTGCCGGCCGCCTAGATCGGCGGGTGCCTCACTCAGACCGGGTGCCCCGCCCAGACCGGTGGGGTGCCCCGCCCACCCCACCGGCAGGCGCCGCCCGGCCTGAGCGGCGTACACGACTGACCGAGCAAGCAGACGACCCGAGGACCCCCGATGCGACCCCTTTCGATTTCCGGCTCCTGGGTGTATGAGCCGAAGGTCTTCCCCGACGGCCGGGGCAGCTTCCACGAGTGGTTCAAGGCACCCCTGTTCACCGAGGCGGCCGGCCACCCCCTCACCCTCGCCCAGGCGAACATGTCCGTCTCCAGCCGGGGCACCCTGCGCGGCGTCCACTTCGCGGACGTGCCGCCGGGGCAGGCCAAGTATGTGAAGTGCGTGCGCGGCGCGGTGCTCGACGTGATCGTGGACATCCGCACCGGCTCGCCCACCTTCGGCGCGTCGGAGGTGGTCCGCCTGGACGACCGGGACCACCACGCCGTCTATCTCTCCGAGGGCCTCGGCCACGCCTTCATGGCGCTCACCGACGACGCCACCGTGGTCTATCTCTGCTCCGAGGGATACGCCCCCGAGCGCGAGCACGGCATCCACCCGCTCGACCCGGCCCTCGGCATCGACTGGCCCGCGGACGTGACCCCGCTGCTGTCGGAGAAGGACCGGGGGGCCCCGACCCTGGCCGAGGCCCGTGAGCGTGGCCTGCTGCCGTCGTACGAGGAGTGTGTGGCGTACCGGGCGGGGCTGGGGCCCTCCTGACCAGGGCGGGAGCCGGGGCGCGGCCTCGGTTTGACCAGCCCTGAGGCTCCCCGTAACCTTGACCGTCGGTGTGTCCCTGGATATGGACGTGCCACATCCCCGTAAACCTCTTCCTCCGGAAGCCGGACGTCACGGTGTTCTGCGTCAGGTGTTCCGGAGAGGCCGCTCGTCTCCCGGGCGGCTGGACTGCGGGGGTGCCGGTCCCCAACGAGAGAGTGAGATCCGCGTGTACGCCATCGTGCGCAGCGGTGGCCGCCAGCACAAGGTTGCTGTCGGCGACACCGTCGAGGTTGACAAGATTCCCACCGCCAAGGTTGGCGACACGGTAGAGCTCTCTACCCTGCTCGTTGTCGACGGCGAGGCCGTGACCAGCGACCCGTGGGTGCTGGCCGGTATCAAGGTCCAGGCCGAGGTCGTGGACCACCACAAGGGCCAGAAGATCGACATTCTGCGCTACAAGAACAAGACCGGTTACCGTCGTCGGCAGGGCCACCGCCAGCAGTACACGGCGATCAAGGTGACCGAGATCCCCGCGGCTGCGAAGTAAGGGACTGAGGAGACATGGCACACAAGAAGGGCGCATCGTCCACCCGGAACGGTCGCGACTCCAATGCCCAGCGGCTCGGCGTGAAGCGCTTCGGCGGTCAGGTCGTCAACGCGGGTGAGATCCTGGTCCGTCAGCGCGGCACCCACTTCCACCCGGGCTCCGGCGTCGGCCGCGGCGGCGACGACACGCTGTTCGCGCTCCAGGCCGGTGCGGTGGAGTTCGGTACCCACCGTGGGCGCAAGGTCGTGAACATCGTTCCGGTCGGCTGACCCGAGCGAGTCGACCGAAGCTCTCCACAGCTTTCGCGAGGCGGACCTCACTTCCCGGGCGGGAAGGCGGGTCCGCCTTTCGCGTGTTGACCCGGGTACCACCCGCATTTTCCGCATGACCCGTACTTTCTGGAGGCACTGAACCATGACCACCTTCGTGGACCGCGTCGAACTGCATGTCGCCGCGGGTAGCGGAGGCCACGGCTGTGCCTCCGTTCACCGGGAGAAGTTCAAGCCGCTCGGCGGCCCGGACGGCGGCAACGGAGGGCGCGGCGGCGATGTGATCCTCACCGTCGACCAGTCCGTCACCACGTTGCTCGACTACCACCACTCCCCGCACCGCAAGGCCACCAACGGCAAACCCGGCGAGGGCGGCAACCGCTCCGGCAAGGACGGCCAGGACCTGGTCCTGCCCGTCCCGGACGGCACCGTCGTGCTGGACAGGGCGGGCAATGTCGTCGCCGACCTGGTCGGGCACGGTACGTCCTTCGTCGCCGCGCAGGGCGGCCGGGGCGGGCTCGGCAACGCGGCCCTGGCCTCCGCCCGCCGCAAGGCACCCGGCTTCGCGCTGCTCGGCGAGCCCGGCGATCTGCACGATGTGGTGCTGGAGCTGAAGACCGTCGCCGATGTGGCGCTGGTCGGCTACCCGAGCGCCGGGAAGTCCTCGCTGATCTCCGTGCTCAGCGCGGCCAAGCCGAAGATCGCCGACTACCCCTTCACCACGCTGGTCCCGAACCTGGGTGTGGTGACCGCAGGTACCACCGTCTACACCATCGCCGACGTACCCGGGCTGATCCCGGGCGCCAGCCAGGGCAAGGGGCTGGGCCTGGAGTTCCTGCGCCATGTGGAGCGGTGCAGTGTGCTGGTGCATGTGCTGGACACCGCGACCCTGGAGTCCGACCGCGACCCCCTCTCCGACCTCGACATCATCGAGGAGGAGCTGCGGCAGTACGGCGGGCTCGGCGACCGGCCGCGGATGGTCGTCCTCAACAAGATCGACGTCCCGGACGGCAAGGATCTCGCCGAGATGGTCCGCCCCGATCTGGAGGCGCGCGGCTACCGTGTCTTCGCGGTGTCGGCCGTGGCCCACATGGGGCTCAAGGAGCTGTCGTACGCGCTGGCCGAGGTGGTGGCGCAGGCGCGCGCCGACCGGCCGCGTGAGGAGGCGACCCGGATCGTCATCCGGCCCAAGGCGGTGGACGACACCGGGTTCACGGTGGTCCGCGAGGACGAGGGCCTGTTCCGGGTGCGCGGCGAGAAGCCCGAGCGCTGGGTGCGGCAGACCGACTTCAGCAATGACGAGGCCGTCGGCTATCTCGCCGACCGGCTGGGCCGCCTCGGGGTCGAGCAGGAGCTGATGAAGGCGGGCGCCCGCGCGGGCGACGGCGTGGCCATCGGGCCCGAGGACAACGCGGTCGTCTTCGACTGGGAGCCGACCGTCATGGCCGGTGCGGAGATGCTGGGCCGGCGCGGTGAGGACCACCGGATGGAGGCGCTGCGCCCGGCGGTCCAGCGGCGCCGCGAACGCGAGGCGGAGCGGGACGAGATCCAGCGGGAGTTCGAGGGCTTCGAGCCCTTCTAGCCGACGCGAACTATTCCCCTTCTACGGCGGTCCTGACTCGGGGTGAGTCGGGGCCGCTGTTGGCTGTCCGGGTGGGTCGGGGGCGGGCGTGGGGTCGGTCGGGGTTCTGTGTGGGTCGGTCGGGGGCATGCGTGGGCTTCGTCGGGGTCCTGCCTGGACCCGTCCGGATCGCGCGTGGGCTCCGTCAGGTCCGGTGTGGGTCGGTCGGGGGCATGCCTGGGCTTCGTCGGGGTCCTGCCTGGATCCGTCCGGATCGCGTCTGGGCTCCGTCAGGTCCCGTGTGGGTCGGTCGGGGGCATGCCTGGGCTCCGTCAGGCCCCGCCTGGACCCGTCGGGGGCACCCCCGGCCCCGCCAAGGTCCCACCTGGACCCGTCGGGGGACCCCCGGCCCCCGCCAAGCCCCCGCCCGCCCCCCGCCAAGGTCACGCCCGGACCACCCCACCGCCCCGTTGCCTTAACGAACCATTCGCTTGCTGTGCGGGATCTGCCCGCCGTCCCTCCACTTGTCATGCCCGCGCATCATCCTGTTCAGCGGACCGACCGCCCCGGCAGGGAGCTTCCGAAGTGACCAGAAGGCCACACGGGCAAGGGAGTTCCTCCGATGACCGACGCGACCGGACCGGCAGTGTCCGACCGACGCCGCTTTCTGACCGCTTCCGCCGCCGTCATGGGCGCCGCCGCCTCCGCCCAGCTGTGGCTGCCGTCCGCCGCGAGAGCCGCCGAAACCCCGCTGCCCGCCGGGGTGTTCAGCCTCGGCATCGCCTCCGGTGACCCCCTGCCCGACGGCGTGGTGCTGTGGACCCGCCTCGCCCCGGACCCGCTGAACGGCGGCGGCATGCCCGACCGTACGGTGGCCGTGGAGTGGGAGATCGCCGAGGACGCACGGTTCGGCAAGGGCGTCCGCCGGGGCGTGGCCCAGGCCCGGCCCGAGTACGGGCACAGCGTTCACGTGGATGTACGAGGACTGCGCGCCGACCGCGCCTATTGGTACCGCTTCCGGGTGAGCGGACAGCTCTCGCCCACCGGCCGGACCCGTACCGCACCGGCCCGTACCAGTTCCGGCGGCAGCCTCCGGGTCGCCCTCGCCTCCTGCCAGAACTGGCAGCACGGGTACTTCACCCCGTACGCCGACATGCTCGGCCAGGACCCGGACGTCGTGCTGTTCGTGGGTGACTACATCTACGAGTCCACCCCGTCGGCGACCGCCGTGCGCCGGCACGAGGGGAGCGGGGAGCCGTACAGCCTCGTCCAGTACCGCAACCGGTACGCCCAGTACCGCAGTGACCCGGATCTCGCGGCGATGCACGCGAGCGCGCCCTTCGTCGTCACCTTCGACGACCACGAGGTCGACAACGACTTCGCCGGGGAGATCCCGCAGGACCCCGACAAGCAGGCGCCCGACGCGTTCGTGTCCCGGCTCACCGCCGCCTACCAGGCGTACTACGAGCACATGCCGGTGCGCGCGAGCGCCGTCCCGGACGGGCCGCACATCCGGATGTACCGCCGGCTGGAGTTCGGCCGGCTGGCCCGGCTGAATGTGCTGGACACCCGGCAGTACCGCAGCGACCAGGCCACCACCCAGGACGGCGCGAAGAACCCGGCGCTCACCATGCTCGGCGCCGCGCAGAAGGACTGGCTGCTCGGCGGGTTGCGTGACTCGCCCGCCCGCTGGAACCTGGTCGCCTCGCAGATCATGATGGCCGAGACCGATCTGCTGATCGGCGAGGGCAAGCAGTGGTTCTACGACGCCTGGGACGGCTACCAGGCCGAACGCGATCTGTTCATGCGGGAGTTCCAGCGCACCAGCAACCCGGTGGTGCTCACCGGCGACCGCCATCTGACGATGATCAGCGACCTCAAGGAGGACTACGCGCGGCCCGACTCGGCCGTCGTCGGCGCCGAGTTCGTCGGTACGTCGATCTCCGCCAACGGTGACCAGGACCAGGCCGCCTTCCGCAAGGAGTGGGACCCGCGCACCCCGGACAATCCGCACTGGAAGCTGCTCGACGCCCATCGCGGCTACCACCTCTTCGACATCCGCCGCGACGGCATCGACGCGCAGGTGCGGGTCGTCGACACGGTGCTGAGGCCGACGGCCGCACCGAGCACGCTGGCCCGGCTGCGGGTGGACGCGGGACGGCCCGGCGTACGGGTGGTCTGAGCGCCGGCGAGCATGTCGAGCAGGCTGAGAGCGCCGAGGACGCGCAGGACGCCGAGGGCGCTGGGAGAGTCCCCGGACTTATCGTCGTCCCAGGGTGCTCTCAGCCTTCTCTCAGGCAGTCCGTTTACCGTCCGTTCACCATGGAGACGGATTGTCAGACCCCCCATCAGATCCCCGATCGGACCCCCGGGCAGACCCCCGGCCCGCCCCGCGCCCTCCCCGGCGGCACCAGGCTGCTGCACATCGGCCCGCACAAAACCGGGACCACCGCCCTCCAGGGCGCGCTGTTCGCCGCCAAGCAGGCCCTGCCGGCGCACGGCGTGGTCTTCCCGGCGCAGGGCAGGCACCCCATGGAAGCGGCCCTCGCCGCCGTCGCCCGCCCGGCGATGATGGGCGACGCCGTGCCCTCCGACCGGCAGTGGACCCGGCTGCTCGCCCAGGTGCGGGCCACCAAGGCGCAGACCTCGGTGCTCAGCAGCGAGTTCTTCGCCGACGCGGCCGACGACGACACCACCCGGCGGATCGTCGAGCAGCTCGGCGGTGAACGGGTGCACATCCTGGTCACCCTGCGCCCGCTGGCCCGGATCCTGCCCTCGCAGTGGCAGCAGTACGTGCAGAACGGGCTGCGGATGGGGTACGAGGACTGGCTGGAGCACATGCTGCGCAAGCCGCCGTACGACAAGCCCAACCCCAGCTTCTGGAAGCGGCACCGGCACGACGAGCTGGTGGCACGGTGGGCGCGGGCGGTCGGGCCGGAGCGGATGAGCGTCGTCGTGGTCGACGACCGGGACCGGGACGGGCTGCTGCGGACCGTCGAGGCGCTGCTCGGGCTGCCGGAGCGCCTGCTCCAGCCCGTCCCGGACACAGCGAATCGTTCCCTCACCCTCGCCGAGACCGAAATGCTGCGGAAGCTCAATGTGGAATTCCGTGGCAATGGCCTCCCCGAGGAGCTGTATTCCCGGCTGATCCGGCACGGCGCGGTCATGCAGATGAAGAACGCGTGCAGCCCGACCGCCGAGGACGCCCGGATCGTCACCCCGGACTGGGCCGTGCGCAGGGCGGGCGAGATCGCCGCCGAGATGACCGGGAAGATCGCGGACGCGGGCGTACGGATCATCGGTGACCCGGCGATCCTGTCCGCGATACCGGAGCCGACGTCCGCTGCCGAGCCCCATGAGCCGGGCCCGGCGACGGCCAGGATCGCGCCCGAAGTCGCAGCTCAGGCACTGTATGGGGCGCTAGCGGCGGCGGCCTGCGCGCCGGTGCGCCACAGCAATTCGGCCAAGACGCGCACGCTGCACCAGACCACGTCGAAAGAGCTGGTGAAGGTGATCGGGCGGCGGGCGCTGAAGCGGATGCGGCGGTACTGAACCGCCCGCATGTCCGCCCGTATGTCACACAGTGTCATCCTCTGGCCTGTGGAGTAACTCACAGCAATTCTGGTCCCTGAAGTGGCCTTACAGGGAACTTTTCGTCCATCACCAGCGTCAAAAGGTGAATGAGAGGTTGCGTGCGCATATGCGGCGGAGGTCACTCACCTTGCATCGCGGTAACCATAAGTGGGAGCATTTGCAAGCTCCCAGTCGCCCCAAGGTAGGTCATCTGTGTCACAGCACATTGCCAAACCCCGTACCACCGCCGTCATCCTGGCCGGTGGGACCGGTCAGAGGGTGGGTCTGTCCATTCCCAAGCAGCTGCTGAAGATCGCCGGCAAGGCAGTCATCGAACACACGCTGACCACCTTCGAGAAGACCGATTCCATCGACGACGTGATCGTGTTGATGACACCCGGATATGTGCCCGATGTGGAGAAGATCGTCGCCAAGGCCGGATTCCGGAAGATCTCCCGGATCATCGAGGGCGGCGCCACACGCAACGAGACCACGGAGCGCGCCATCGCCGCCCTGGGCGCCGGCCTGGCCGACGGCGAGGACCTCAACGTCCTCTTCCACGACGCCGTACGACCGCTGCTCTCGCGCCGCGTGATCGACGACTGCGTGAGCGCGCTCGGGCGCTATCAGGCCGTCGACGTCGCCATCCCGTCCGCGGACACCATCATCGTCACGCGCACCCACGGCGACGACGGCGAGTTCATCACGGAGATCCCGGACCGCTCCCGGCTGCGCCGGGGCCAGACCCCGCAGGCGTTCAAGCTGTCCACCATCAGGCGGGCCTACGAAGTGGCGGCGGGCGACCCCAACTTCCAGGCCACGGACGACTGCACGGTCGTGCTGAAGTACCTGCCCGATGTCCCCATCCACGTGGTCGCGGGCGACGAGTACAACATGAAGGTCACCCAGCCCGTCGATGTCTTCATCGCCGACAAGCTGTTCCAGCTCGGCTCCACGGCCGCGCCGGAGCAGAAGGGCGAGGAGGCGTACGGCGAACTGCTCGGCGGCAAGACGGTCGTGGTCTTCGGCGGCTCCTACGGCATCGGCAAGGACATCGGCACCCTCGCCGGGTCCTACGGCGCCACGGTCTACGCCCTGGGCCGCTCCACCACCGGCACCCACGTGGAGAACCCGGAGGACATCGACGACGCGCTGTCCAAGGCGTACGCCGACACCGGCCGGATCGACTACGTGGTCAACACCGCGGGCGTGCTGCGCATAGGCAAGCTCGCCGAGACCGACAACGCCACCATCGAGGAGGCGCTGAAGGTCAACTACCTGGCGCCGGTGCAGATCGCCCGCTCCGCCTACAAGTATCTGGCGGAGACCAAGGGCCAGTTGCTGCTCTACACCTCCAGCAGCTACACCCGCGGCCGCGCCGAGTACAGCCTCTACTCCTCCACCAAAGCCGCCATGGTCAACCTCACCCAGGCGCTGTCCGACGAGTGGGCCGGCGACGGCATCCGCGTCAACTGCATCAACCCCGAGCGCACGGCGACCCCGATGCGCACCAAGGCGTTCGGCCAGGAGCCCACCGGCACCCTGCTCTCCTCCGAGGCCGTCGCCCGTACGTCGCTCGACGTGCTGCTGTCCGAACTTACCGGTCATGTCATCGACGTCCGCCAGCAGGATCCGACGGCGAGCGCGGGCGAGGCATCCGGTTTCGAACAGGCACTGGCGGGCGTGCTCGACCGTCAGGACGGCGTGGCCTGACCGTCAGGACGGTATGCCCGCACCGCCGGGGCGCCAGGGTGGCGTGGCATAATCGCCACCTCCTGGCCCTCTGTCATTCAGGCCCTTGTGTGTTCCGGTTCGCCGAGTAATCACAAGGGCCTGAGTCCTTGAATTCCACAATTTTACATCGAATTTTCAAGCAGTTCTCAGGAATTTTACAGACTATGCCGGCGCCCGCGCAGTCTCACCCTGGGCACCCCTCTCAGAGCAGGTTTCCGTGATAACCACCGCTATTCGCGTCGCCCGGGTGGGCAGCGCCGCCGAGTTGGCCGCGGCCGTGCTGATGATGCTCGGCTTTCCGGTGCTCATGCTGGCCGCGCTCATACCCAGCGTCCCCGTTTTCGCCGCCGCCGCGGCCGTGACCTACCTCGCGGATCACTATTTGCACCGCAAAGGCAGCTATCTGATCAACCGCCTGAGCAAGGTGCGCGCGGGCCTGTCGATCCGCTTCCTGATCCGCGAGCTGCTCCTGGTGCTGCTGCTGGCCCGGGTGTCCCTCTCGGACAACCTGATGTTCTACGGCGCCGTCGCCGCCTTCATCGCCTTCTACGGCCTCCAGGCCCCGCACGGCGCGCTGGTCACCCTGATCCGCAACCGCCGCCGGATGCCGGTCGCCACCCGCAACGTCGACCTGGGCGCCCGGATCCGGATCCCGGACGCCCCGCCGCAGTGGCTGCTGGACCGCTCCGCCGAGAAGGTGCTCCACCTCGACCTCGCCGCCGTCACCGGGGTGCTGATCTCCGCGGCGCTCGACTCGGCCGTGGCCGGCTTCATCGGCATCGGCCTCACGGTCGGCCTGGGCGCCGCCTACGTCCTGGCGCTCGCCCCGTATGTGCGAGGCCGGAAAATACCGCCCGGCGCGGAGACCGTACTCGCCGCCGTCGACGACTGGCTGCGCGGCTACCGGCCGCAGACCGTGCTCTACTTCTCCGGCTCCAAGGAGTCGACGTACCAGGTCAACATGTGGCTGGAGACCATGGAACAGCTGGACTCCAAGCCGCTGATCCTCCTGCGCGAGCGGGCCATACTGGAGCGGATGGCGCCCACCACCGCCCCGGTCGTCTGTGTGCCCGGCGGGGTCCATCTGATGAACCTGGACCTGTCGACCGTACGGGTCGCGCTGTACGCGGCGAACGTCGGCAAGAACATCCACCTGCTGCGCGTCCCCACCATAAAGCACGTCTTCATCGGCCACGGCGACAGCGACAAGCTGGCCAGCGTCAACCCGTTCAGCAAGGTGTACGACGAGGTGTGGACCGCCGGGCGCGCGGGCCGCGACCGCTACGCCATCGCCGACGTCGGCGTCCGCGACGACGACATCGCCGAGGTGGGCCGCCCGCAGCTCGCGCCGATCCGGCCCTGGGAGGGCGTCCCCGAGGACCGGATACCGACCGTGCTGTACGCGCCGACCTGGGAGGGCTGGGACGACAGCCCCGGCAACACCTCCCTCCTGCTGGCCGGCGAGAACATCGTCCGCGCGCTGGTCACCGCCGACCCGCCGGTCCGTGTCCTGTACAAGCCGCACCCCTTCACCGGCACCCGCAGCCCCGCCGCCAAGGCCGCCGACCAGCGGATCATCGCGCTGGTCCAGCAGGCCGCCGGGGAGCGCGCCGCCGGGTCCGCCTTCACCGCCGACCCGGGCGCCGAAACCGCCGCCCGCGCCGAGCTGACCCGCATCGAGGCCCGGCTCGCCGAACTCTCCGGCGGCGGCGAGGGCGGCGACGAGGCCGAGGCCACCCGCGAGGGGGTCGCCGACCTCGCCAGGTTCCAGGAGATCGCCGGGCTGCGCACCGAGTGGAACGACGCCTACTGGCGCTCCTTCTCCACCTGGCAGCACCAGGTGATCACGGACGCCGAGCCGCGTCTGTACGACTGCTTCAACGTCTCCGACGCGATGGTCTCCGACATCTCCTCGGTCGTCTCCGACTTCATCGCCAGCGGCAAGCCGTACGCGGTGACGGACTCCGCCGAGCTGGGCACGGAGGAGTTCAAGCGGCAGAACACCGCCGTCCGCGCGGCCGTCATCCTCTCCAACAGCGCCGCCGAGCTGGGCGGACTGCTCACGGCGGTACGCGACCCGGCGGCCGACCCGCTGGCCGCGGAGCGGCGCGACCTGAAGCGCTACCTCCTCGGTCCGGACGAACCGGCGTCGATCGTCCAGTTCAACACGGCGGTGAAGGCCCTGGCGGCGAAGGCGGCCAGCCGTAACCGGGGACAGGAGACCCGGACGGCGGCGACGGAGCTGACGGGCTGAGCGGGACGGCCCCGCCCGGCGCGGGTGTCCCCCGGGGCCGTCCCGCGCGCGCGGGCGGGTTCCCGGCGGGAACACAGGCAGGGGCTGAGGCTGGGGGCTGCCTCGTGCGTGCGGGTGGGCTCGCCCTCGGTGTGTGGCGGGTGCGGTGGTCCGGGGGTGC
>NZ_JBHTZD010000031.1:0-52711 GCF_042790455.1 Streptomyces sp. NPDC056734 | reverse complement strand
CGGCGTGCGGGTGGGCTCGCCCTCGGTGTGTGGCGGGTGCGGTGGTCCGGGGGTGCCTGGGGATGCGTGCGGGTGGGCTCGCCCTCGGTGTGTGGCGGGTGCGGTGGTCCGGGGGTGCCGGGGGATGCGTGCGGGTGGGCTCGCCCTCGGCGTGTGCCGGCCGCGGCGGTCCGGGGTGCCGGAGGCCGGAGGTGCCGCCCGGCCGCCGCCCGCCCCGTCCGCTGCGTGAAATCGATGCGCGGCACACCAACCCCTTCGCGTAGATTGCCGGGCGAGGCAGCGGGAGCTACGCGAGAGGCGATCACCAACGTGGCAGGGGCAAGGCAGGCCGTGCGCGAGGCCCGCAGGATCGTCGTCAAGGTGGGTTCCTCGTCGCTGACCACGGCGGCGGGCGGACTGGACGCCGACCGCGTCGACGCCCTGGTCGACGTGCTGGCGAAGGCCCGCAGCGGGGGAGAGAAGGAGATCGTGCTGGTCTCCTCCGGAGCCATCGCCGCCGGACTGGCCCCGCTGGGCCTGCGCCGCCGCCCCAAGGACCTCGCCCGCCAGCAGGCCGCCGCCAGCGTCGGCCAGGGCCTGCTGGTCGCCCGCTACACCGCCTCCTTCGCCCGCCACGGCGTCCGCGTCGGCCAGGTGCTGCTCACCTCCTACGACATGAGCCGCCGCGCCCACCACCGCAACGCCTCACGCGCCCTCGACAAACTGCTCGCGATGGGCGCCCTCCCGGTGGTCAACGAGAACGACACCGTCGCCACCGACGAGATCCGCTTCGGCGACAACGACCGGCTCGCCGCCCTCGTCGCCCACCTCGTCCGCGCCGACCTGCTGGTACTGCTCTCCGACGTCGACGGGGTCTACGACGGCGACCCCGGCAGGCCCGGCACCGCGCGGATCGCCGAGGTCAGCGGCCCGCACGATCTCGCCCACGTCGAGACCGGCAGCGTGAGCAGGGCGGGCGTCGGCACGGGCGGCATGACCACCAAGATCGAGGCCGCCGGGATCGCCGCCGCGGCCGGTATCCCCGTGGTGCTGACCAGCGCGATCCACGCCGCCGACGCCCTCACCGGGCAGGACACCGGCACCTACTTCCGTCCCACCGGCAAACGCTCCGCCGACCGTCTCCTGTGGCTCCAGCACGCCTCCACCCCCCAGGGCGCCCTGATCCTGGACGACGGCGCGGTACGGGCGGTGGTCGAACGCCGCAAGTCGCTGCTGCCGGCCGGGATCGCCGCCGTCGAGGGCGAGTTCAGCGCCGGCGACCCGGTCGAACTGCGGGACACCAGCGGCCACGCCGTCGCCCGTGGCCTGGTCAATTTCGACGCCAGGGAGATCCCGCGGCTGATCGGCCACTCCACCCGCGAACTCGCCCGTGAGCTGGGCCCGGCGTACGAACGGGAGGTCGTACACAGGGACGACCTGGTCGTCCTGCATCCGTAAAAGAGCTGATTCATCCGCCACCGGTGGGGGACGTTCCGTAAAACGGCCCCATGGAGCCTTGCGGCCTGCTCAACTTTGTCAGGGCGACACATTCGCAAGAGCACTGCGTAAGCCACGACCACCGCGTCAGCCACGAGCACAGCACGGGCCGGGAGCAGTGCGTCACCCGGCAGTACCGCGTCAGCGGGCAGTACCGCGTAAGTCGGCAGTACCGCGTAAGTCGGCAGTACTGCGTACGTCAGCAGCACTGGTATGCCACACAGCACTGGGTAGGCCGCGCGGCCCTGGAGCCGCGCGACCACGTAGCCGGACCCGGACGACGGGACCGAGGCACTGAGGAGGCCGCCGTGAGACGAGTGCGTCCTGGGACAGCGGCGTCCCGCGCCGGTGCCGCCGGGGCGGCCTCCCGCCCGGCTGGCGAGGAGCGCGCCCTGACCAGCGTCGCGGCCGGCGACCGCTACCAGCGCGAGAGCGAGCACGAGGGCGAGCGCCCCGGCGACGCACCGCGCCTGTGGCACGTCACCCTCAGCGTCTCCGGCGAGGCCGCCGAGCTGAAGGAGGTCCGCCGCGCGCTCTCGCAGCTCGCCCACGACCACCCCTTCCTGCTGACCAGCCGCTATGCCGTCGATCACGCCGAGATCCGGTACTGGGAGGAGGCCCGCGACCTCCACGACGCCGCCGCCGTCGCCCTGCGCCTGTGGGGCGAACACCGCCAGACGGCCGGCCTCCCGCCCTGGGAGATCGTCGGCCTTGAGGTCATCGACCGCGAGACCTATCACCAGCGCATCGCCGAGGGCTACGGCCCGCCTCCGGCGTCGCCGGTGGGGGTGCATCCGTTCTGAGGGCGGGGCCCGGGGGAGATGCCCGGGTGGCGGGCGAGCCATGGCCTGCGCGAGCCCATTGGCCCGGGCGGCTGGTGCGGTCCCCGCGGTCCAGGTGACGGATGTGACAGGTGCGACAGGTGAGACAGGTGGCACAGGTGTGACGCGTGACGCGCGTGACCGGTGTGACCCCCGTGCCGCCCGGGGCGCCCCCCGGCCCCGTCCGGGTGGATGTCTCGCGGTTCGGGACAAGCGCCGAAACGGTACGCCGGGCGCACTACCCTGCCCTTATGACCACGCTCTCTCCGTACGACTCGATGTCCCCGGTCACCGAGGCCGCCTACCGGGCGAAGGCCGCCGCCGCCGACCTCGCCCCGCAGCCGCGGGCCGCGAAGGACGACGCGCTGCTCGCCATCGCGGACGCCCTGGAGGTCCGTACGGCGGAGATCATCGAGGCCAACGCCAAGGACATCGCCAAGGCCCGCGAGGCCGGCACCAGCGAGGCGATCATCGACCGGCTCACCCTCACCCCGGAGCGGGTGCGGGCGATCGCCGCCGACGTCCGGGACGTGGTCGCGCTGCCCGACCCGGTCGGCGAGGTGGTCCGCGGCTCGACCCTGCCCAACGGCATCGACCTGCGCCAGGTCCGCGTCCCGCTCGGCGTCGTCGGCATCATCTACGAGGCCCGCCCCAACGTCACCGTCGACGCCGCCGCCCTCTGCCTGAAGTCCGGCAACGCGGTGCTGCTGCGCGGCTCCGGCTCCGCCTACGAGTCGAACACCGCCCTCGTGAGGGTGATCCGGGACGCGGTCGGCGGCGCCGGGCTGCCCGCCGACGCCGTCCAGCTGGTGCCCGGCGAGAGCCGGGAGAGCGTGCGTGAGCTGATGCGGGCCCGCGGTCTGGTCGACGTCCTCATCCCGCGCGGCGGCGCCTCCCTCATCCGGACGGTCGTCGCCGAGTCCACCGTCCCGGTGATCGAGACCGGCACCGGCAACTGCCATGTCTACGTCGACGCCCGGGCCGACCTCGACATGGCCGTGGAGATCCTGATCAACTCCAAGGCCCACCGGGTCAGCGTCTGCAACGCCGCCGAGACCCTGCTGGTCCACCAGGACATCGCCGCCGACTTCCTGCCCCGCGCGCTGGACGCCCTCGCCGAGGCCGGGGTGACCGTGCACGCCGACGAACGGGTGATGGCGTACGCCAAGGACTCCCGCGCGACCGTCGTCGAGGCGACGGCCGAGGACTGGGAGACGGAGTACCTGTCGTACGACATCGCCGCCGCGGTCGTGGACTCCCTGGACAAGGCCGTCGAACACATCCGGCTGTGGACCTCCGGCCACACCGAGGCCATCGTCACCACCTCCCAGCAGGCCGCCCGCCGTTTCACCCAACTGGTCGATTCGACCACGGTCGCCGTGAACGCCTCCACCCGCTTCACCGACGGCGGCCAGTTCGGCTTCGGCGCCGAGATCGGCATCTCCACCCAGAAGCTGCACGCCCGGGGCCCGATGGGCCTGCCCGAGCTGACCAGCACGAAGTACATCGTGACGGGGGACGGGCACGTACGGCGCTGACGGGCGCGTACGGCATGACGTCTCGGCAGACGGATGAATTTCCATACGGTCTGCCCAAATTGACCCCCCAGGTCTACTCTGGACATGTGCCGGACGACGTGGGGGGCACGCCGTTCCCGGACGGCTGGATGCCCGACGACCACGACCGCGGAATGTCGGACGAAGAGTTCGCCGCCGTGGTCTTCGACGAGGCCTTCATCAAGGCGGCGGCGGTCCATGAGCCGACCGCGGTCGAACGCCTGCTGGCCGCCGCGCAGGCGAGAGCGGAGGCGTCCGAGGCCGAGGCCCGCCGCGCCCACGCCAGAGGCGAGCACTACGACGACCCCTACGGCGACGGCCGAGAATTCGGCCGCGACCCCGAGCTGGACTACCTCGACGACCTGGACGACGACTACGGCCCGACGGGCTACGGCAAGCAGATCCGCTGGCACCGCGCCGTCGCCTGGCTGCTCGCCCTCGTGATGGGCATCGGCATGGTCGCGCTGGCCTTCGCCGCGGTCTACCGGGGCGCCTCCTCCAGCCGCCAGGACCCGGTCCCGCCACCGGCCACCACCGGAGTCGAACAGGGCGGCCGGGCAGCGGCCCCCTCGGCCTCCGCCTACCACCTCCAGCCCACCGCCTCGGCCGTTCCCCGCACCCCCTGAGGGCCCGCACCGGCGATCCGGTCCACCCCCGAGGGTGACTCTCCGGCACCCTCCCCGTTATGCGGAACGCCCCGACGCATTTTGGTGAGGACCTGTCAGAAGTTGGCGCGTAGCAGGGCGTTTACCGAAGCGCCGGGAGACCTACCCTGAAGATATGGGCGGACCTGGAGACCCACCGCCGGGGACACCCGAAGGCGCCCCCGGCGGTGCGGACGACGAATACCGATCCGTCGTGTTCGACGAGTCGTTCGTCCGGGCTGCCCGGCTCCAGGAGTTCTCCGCGCAGGAGCGGATGGGCGACGACGCCCCCGCCGTCCGCCGCCGCCCGCCCATGCGCCGGGGCCTGCCCCGGCAGGCGCTGATCCTGGTCCTGCTGATCGCGCTCGCCTTCGGCACGGCGGTCTACATGGGCGTCCGCAGCCCCTACGGCAACCAGGCCACGACCGTCGACGACCCCGTCGAGCCACTGCGGATGACCGTCGTCCCGCTCACCCCGACCGGCGAGGTCCCCGGCACCACCGACACCGCCCGGCTGTACGAGAGCAGCCCGGCCGCCGAGTTCCGTGTCGGCGCCGAGGGGATACCGCTGCCGGCC
Organism: Streptomyces sp. NPDC056734; assembly: GCF_042790455.1. Lineage (NCBI taxonomy): Bacteria > Bacillati > Actinomycetota > Actinomycetes > Kitasatosporales > Streptomycetaceae > Streptomyces > Streptomyces sp. NPDC056734. The sequence goes on along the minus strand of NZ_JBHTZD010000031.1, from coordinate 47,637 downwards.
ACCCGAAGCACCGAACACTTCTCGGACAGCCAGGTCGTCACCGCCCTGACCACCGCCAAGGACTACCTCGTCCGCTCCTCGCTCTACCCCGAGGTGCTCACCGGCGAGGAGGTGCGGCCCGTACGCGTGATGCTCGACCCGGACCAACTCGACCAGTTCGACGAGAGCTTCGACCGGCCCGCCGCCGACGGCCGGCACGCCGCGACCGGCTGGCTGGTCCGCTTCGACACCGAGGCCGTCGAACTCGCCGACCCCCAGATCCGCGTCCAGGGCACCCTCCGGGCCACCGAGACCGACTCCACCACCCTGGAGGTCGTCTCGGACCACATCTTCGTCTACGCGCTGCGCCCGGCCGGCGCGGCCGCGGACGCCGAGGCGTCGCTGTTCACCGTCCGGCGCGAGCTGCGCTTCAGCTTCGACCTCGACGATCTGCGCCTGCACCAGGCCCGGCTCCAGACGTCGTACGCCCAGGCCGGACCCCTCTCCTGCGCCGACGACTCGGCAAGCCTGCTCCGCCCCCTGCTCGCCGGCCAGACACCCAGGACCGGCGGCCCCGCAGGCACCGACCCCTACGCCACCGGCAGCCCCACGGCCCTGTGCGGCACCTTGGCGGAGCAGACACTGCCGAGGGTTTGAGGGTGGGGTGGGTTTCGCCGGAGGACGGCCGGGGTGGGTGACGCGGATGGATGAGCGGGGTGGGTGACGCGGGTGGGTGACCGGGGTGGGTGGTGCGGGTGAGTGACCGGGGCGTGCGGCGGGGGCAGCGACCGGTCTGTGACCGGGACCGGGCGGGGTAGGGGCGACGGCGGTATGGGGGCGGCGGCATTGTGAAGGGCTGCGGCACGTACGACGGCCGCGACATCGGCGGGACCCGGGGCGGGGCACTGTCCGAGCCCTCACCCGCCTCCGTCTCGCGCCCCCGTCACGACCTCGGTCTCCGGTCCCTGCCCCAGTCACAGCCCCGGGCCACAGACCCCCGCCACACATCCAGGTCTCAGGCCCAGGTCTCAGGCCCCGTCATCGCCCCCGCCGCACAGACCAGCCGCTGGCCCGCCCCAGTGGCGGGACGGAGGAACCCGTCGCTGGTGGACCGCGCCACCGACGGCCCGGTTCGCGAGGTGCTGAGGGCCGCCGCCGTAGCACTGCGGGCCGCCCCTGTCCGCTCCGGCCACCGGGCCTGGTGGGGTCACCCGGCGCTTCCCGGCCCGGCGGGACACCGTGCCGCTTCCGGGCCCGGCGGGACACCGCGCCAGTTCGGCCCGTACTACCTGCTGGCCCGTACTGCCCGCTGGCCCGTGCCGTGCGCCGGACCGCGCTGCCCGTCAGTTCCTTGGCCGGCGAACCCGTTGCCGGGTTGCCGCAGTCCGCGTAGCCGCTCTCCGAGAAGGCCGACAGGCCCTCGCACGCCGCCGCCTCCCGCCGCCGTCAGTCCCTCCCGTCAGCGGCCCGTCACCAACCCGTCAGCCCCCCGTCCGCCAACGTCGCCTCTCCCGGCCCCTCCTCGTCACCCCTGTCCGCCCTCCCCGCTGGCGTCAGTTCTCGTCGCGCGGCGGGTCCTCCGTGCGGGTCGTGCCGTTGGGCGGGGTGTCCTTCGGCGCGGAGCCACCCGAGCCGCCCGAGTTGCCCGAGCCGGTGAAGCCGCCGAAGCCGCGCCGCACCCGGCCGCCCAGGTCGCCGGCGCCGCCCGCGATGTCGGTGACCAGCTTCATCAGCGGGTCCTTGGAGTCCTTCACCTGACTGGCGTAGCTCGTGGCCGACTCGCGGAAGGAGTCGGTGACGGACGTGTTCTTGTCCTCGCCGCGGCGCGGGTAGTGGCCGTCCATGATCCGCTGGTAGTCGCGGGACTCGGCCCACTTCTTCAGCTCGGCCGCGCGGACGGTGGTGAAGGGGTGGGTGCGGGGCAGCACGTTCAGAATCTTCAGTACGGAGTCGCGCAGGTCGCCGCCCGCCTCGTACTCCTCCGCCTGCTCCAGGAACGCGTCCACGTTCATCTCGTGCAGGTGGTTGCCGCCCGCGATCTTCATCAGGCCACGCATCGATGCCTTGAGGTCCTGCCCGACCAGCAGCCCGGCCCGGTCGGCGGACAGCTCCGACTTGCGGAACCACTCGCGCAGGGCCGTCACGATCGCCATGATCGCGACATTGCCGAGCGGGATCCACGCCACGCGCAGCGCCAGATTGGTCAGGAACAGCAGGATCGTGCGGTACACGGAGTGGCCGGAGAGGGCGTGACCCACCTCGTGGCCGACGACCGCGCGCATCTCCTCCTCGTCGAGCAGCTCGACCAGGCCGGTGGTGACCACGATGATCGGCTCGTCCAGGCCGATGCACATCGCGTTGGGCTGCGGGTCCTGGTTGACATACATCGGCGGGACCTTCTCCAGGTCCAGGATGTAACAGGCGTCGCGCAGCATGTCGTTGAGATGGGCGAACTGCCGCTCGGAGACCCGCACCGAGTCGGAGAGGAACAGCAATCTGAGACTGCGCTCGGGCAGCAGGCCGCTGAGGGCCTTGAACACCGTGTCGAAACCGCTCAGCTTGCGCAGCGCGACCAGCGCCGAGCGGTCGGCCGGATGCTCGTACGCCCGCGAGGAGATCCCCGGAAAGCGCGTTCGCTGCCTGCTCGGCACGTTCTCGTGCCCGTCGTTCTGGTGGCCTTCGTCGGACATGTCTTCCCCCATGTGCGTCTGATCGCCCCTGTGCGCCCCCGAAGCGGAGCCCAGCCTGGGCGGGGTTACCGTGGACGGGCACTACAGCGTAAGGAGTCCCCCGTCATGGACCGCATTCCCGCAGCCGCTTGGCTCACCGAGGCCGCGAGCGCCGCCGAGCAGCAGGGTGCGGGCAACCTGCTCAGAGTCGTGCTGATCGTGATGGTCGTGGGCTGTGTGCTGACTGCGTGGATCCTGTTGCGTGGCTACAAGCGGAAAGACGACTGAGCGCCGCCGAAGGTTCCCCCGCCGCCGTGCGGGGTCCCCAACGGCGGAGTCGGCGTGATCGGCGAACGGGCGCCCGCTTACCATGAGCCGACGTCTTTATCCCGCCCACACCGGATAGGTTCTGCCGAAGATGACTTTCCACAGCGCCGCTGCCCAGTTGGTCACCCTTGCCGCCGAAGGCGGGGAGCACGGCGGCAACCACCAGAGCCTGAACCCGTACTTCGTGGGCGGCTGCGCCTTCGTCATCCTGCTGCTTCTGCTGTGGATCACGACTCGTTTCAACCGCGACCGCTGAACCCGGCGGGGGCTTCCCAGGCGGGGCCGGTAGGGTCTGCACGCATGGGAGAGCAGGGCATGCCTACCGGTCCGGCACACACCGGCAAGCGCCGTCTCGGCGTCATGGGCGGAACGTTCGACCCGATCCACCACGGGCACCTGGTGGCGGCCAGCGAGGTGGCCGCCGCCTTCCATCTCGACCAGGTGGTGTTCGTGCCCACCGGGCAGCCCTGGCAGAAGACCCACCGCGCGGTCTCCCCGGCCGAGGACCGCTATCTGATGACGGTCATCGCCACCGCCGAGAATCCGCAGTTCTCCGTCAGCCGTATCGACATCGACCGCGGCGGTCCCACGTACACCGCGGACACCTTGCGGGACCTGCGTGCCATCAACCCGGACACCGACCTGTTCTTCATCACCGGTGCCGATGCCCTCGGCCAGATCCTCACCTGGCGTGACACCGAGGAACTGTTCTCCCTGGCACACTTCATCGGGGTCACCCGGCCCGGCCACGTCCTCGCCGATCCCGGTCTCCCGGAGGGCGGGGTCTCGCTGGTCGAGGTTCCCGCGCTGGCCATCTCGTCCACGGACTGCCGTGCGAGAGTCGCCAAGGGAGACCCGGTCTGGTATCTGGTGCCCGACGGGGTCGTGCGCTACATCGCGAAACGAGAGCTGTACCGCGGCGAGTGAGCCGAGAGGGGCACCGGTGAACGACCGATACGACGCGGGGTACGAGGGCCAGTACGAACTTGTCGGCTACGACGAGTACGGGCAGCCCGTGTACCGGCAGATCCCGTCACAGCAGCCCCAGCAGCAGCCCTACGACCCTTACGCACAGCAGACCTACGGCTACGAACCGTACGCGCCCGGCCAGCAGCAGCCCGCGCCCGTCTATGACGCCTACGGCACCGGTCAGCAGCCCGCGGCCCCGCAGCAGGGCGGTGGCTACGACAGCACCGGCACCTATCCCGGGTACGACGCCTACGACCCGTACGGCCAGACCGCCGCCGCTGGGCAGCAGCCGCAGGTCGCCGAGCAGACCGCCTACATCCCGCAGCAGGCGGGCCCCCCCGAACCGGCCCCCGACCAGCAGCCCGGCGCGCAGGACACCGGCGTGCAGGACTCCGGCACGCAGGACACCGGCGCACGGGGGCCGCGCGAGGACCGCGACTACCGCACCGAGCAGTTCGCCTTCGTCGAGGAGCCCGACGGCGACTCCGAGGACGTCATCGACTGGCTCGCCTTCACGGAGAACCGCACCGAGCGCCGTGAGGAGGCCAAGCGCCGCGCGCGCGGGCGCCTGATCGCCCTGGTCGTCGCCCTGGCGGTGTTCGTGGCCGGCGGCGTCGGCTACCTCTGGTGGGCCGGAAAACTCCCGGGCGTGTCGTCCTCGGACAACGGCGGTGGTACGACGACGGCGGGCGCCCAGAAGCGGAACGTCATCGTCGTCCATCTGCACGACACCCAGGGCGGCGCCACCTCCACCGCCCTGCTGGTCGACAACACCACCACCAAGCAGGGCACGACCGTGCTGCTGCCCAACGCGCTCGCCCTGACCGGCGACGACGGCGCGACCACCCTCACCAAGTCCGTCGAGGACGACGGCTCCTCCGGCACCCGTGAGGCCCTCGACACGGCCCTGGGCACCTCTATCCAGGGCACCTGGCGGCTCGACACGCCGTATCTCCAGAACCTGGTCGACCTCGTGGGCAACATCGAGGTCGACACGGACGCCGATGTCCCCGACCCGGACGCCGAGGAGGGCGCGGCGCCCCTGGTCCGCAAGGGCTCCCAGCAGACCCTCAGCGGCAAGATGGCGGTCGCGTATGCCACCTACAAGGCGTCCGGCGAGACCCAGGAAGTCCAGCTGGAGCGGTTCGGGCAGGTCGTGCAGAGCGTGCTGCGCAAGATGTCGTCCGACCCGCAGGCCGCCACGACCACCGTGCAGACCCTCGCGCAGATCCTCGACCCGTCCCTCACCGACAGCGACCTCGGCGCCTTCCTCGCGGCCCTGTCCGACCTCGCCAAGAGCGGCGAGTACAAGACCGAGCTGCTGCCCCTGGAGACCGACGGCACACTGAACGCGCAGGCCAGCGCCGGTGTCGTCAAGGACGTCCTGGGCGGCACGGCCGAGAACCCCGACGACAGCACCGCCGTCCGCGTCTCCGTCCAGAACGCCACCGGCGTCGAGGACCGCACCGAGGACGCGCGCGTGACCCTCCTCAACGGCGGCTTCACGTTCCTGGAGGGCGGCACCGCCTCCGCCGCCGAGGCCACCACGGAGATCACCTACGCGGACGACGCCGAGAAGGAGAACGCCACCGAGGTCGCCAAGACCCTGGGACTGCCCACCGAAGCGGTCACCAAGGGCGAGGTCTCCTCGAACGCGGACGTGACGGTGATCCTCGGCCAGGACTACGAACCGGCGGGGGCGAGCTAGGGCCTGTCGTTCGGATCATCCTGGCGGTGGGGCTACGTGGCCTTTCGGCCGGCCCGAGCGGGGTGTGGTGCGTGCGGCTGCAAGGCGGAGGAGAGCGTCGACGCGATGGGGGTGCTGCCCCCGCGCGAGCGCAGCCGAGCGTGGGGGAGTCGGCGACCGACGACAACGCGCAGATGCGCGTGCCAGACCCCGCGAAGCGCCCGGATGATCCAAACGACAGGCAGGCCCTAATCGCGTGGGGCGCTGTCGGTGGTCCGTGAGACCCTTGGAGGCAAGTGACCGTCTACGGAAAGCCTTGTAGTGACCGCTACCGACCGCTCCCTGGAGCTCATCAACTCCGCCGCGCAGGCCGCCGCCGACAAGCTGGCCCATGACGTCATCGCGTACGACGTCAGCGATGTCCTGTCGATCACCGACGCCTTCCTGCTCGCCTCGGCGCCCAACGACCGTCAGGTCAAGTCGATCGTCGACGAGATCGAGGAGCGGCTCCAGAAGGAGCTGGGCGTCAAGCCCGTGCGCCGCGAGGGCGACCGCGAAGCGCGCTGGATCCTCCTCGACTACGTCGACATCGTCGTCCATGTGCAGCACAGCGAGGAGCGGGTCTTCTACGCCCTGGAGCGGCTGTGGAAGGACTGCCCCGAGATCGAGCTGCCCGCCGACGCCCGCGCCACCCGCGGCAAGGCGCAGGAACACGCCAGGCACGAGGCCGCCGAGGAGGCCGAGAAGGCGGGTGAGTGGCGTTGAGTGCCGCCGGTGAGGCCGCCGCGGGGTTCTCGTTCGCCGGCGCCCCGCGCGGGCGCCGGCTCATCCTGTGGCGGCACGGCCAGACCGCGTGGAACGTGGAGCGCCGATTCCAGGGCACCACGGACGTCGACCTGACCGAGACCGGCGTCGCCCAGGCCCGGCGTGCCGCCCGGCTGCTGGCCTCGCTCCAGCCCGACGCGATCGTCGCCTCCGACCTCAAGCGGGCCGCGGAGACGGCAGCCGAGCTGGCCGCCCTCACCGGCCTGCCCGTGAGCCGTGACGAAGCACTGCGCGAGACCTACGCGGGCGTCTGGCAGGGCCTGACCCACGAAGAGATCATCGAGCGCTACGGCGACCAGTACGCGGCCTGGAAGCGCGGCGAGCCGGTGCGCCGCGGCGGGGGCGAACTGGAGACCGAGGTCGCCGACCGCGCCGCCCCCGTGGTGCTGCGGCACGCCGAGAAGCTGCCCCCCGAGGGCACGCTCGTCGTGGTCAGCCATGGCGGCACGATCCGCACCACGATCGGCCGGCTGCTGGGCCTGGAGGCCCAGCACTGGGAGAGCCTTGGCGGCCTGTCCAATTGCTGCTGGTCCGTCCTGGGCGAGGGCGCGCGGGGCTGGCGCCTGCTGGAGCACAACGCCGGCACGCTGCCCGAGCCGGTCCTCGGCGACGACACCTGAGCCCCCGGCGGCGCCCGGACCCGCCGGTCGCGGCACCGCCGGGCCCGGATTTCACTTTCCGGCAGGTCGCAGGCTAAAGTTCTTCTTGTTCGCCCCGCCCGGCGGGGGAGAACGCGAGGGGCTATAGCTCAGTTGGTAGAGCGCTTGCATGGCATGCAAGAGGTCAGGAGTTCAATTCTCCTTAGCTCCACAGGATCAAGATCCCGTCCCGCGAGGGGCGGGATTTTTTCGTGTGAGGATTCCCGATCCGGCTTGAGTCACCAGGGGCCCGTGGGGCGTATAGGTCGGTGGAGGCGCTGCGGGCGGGCGCGTGTGCGTCGGCCGGGTGGAACACCGTCTGTCGTGGCCGTACTGGTACCCGGGCGTCGCTGACCGTATTGGTCCGGCCGTGGCAGAATCAAACGGCCGGAAGGGGGCGCGGCCCGACGGGAGGGAGTAGCGATGCCTGCGAGCATCACCGGGGAGGTCGGCCACCTCCTTGGCGAAGCGGCGTTGATACGGGGCACGGCCACCCGGCTCAGCTGCCCTTCCTGCGGTTCCGGGCATGTGGCCCAAGTCCTCGGCGACAACGGCGGGATCTCGTACGTGTGCACGGCCTGCGGCCACAGCTGGAGCTGATCGATGGGTGCACACAGGCGAAAGTGCGACTGGTGCGGCAGTGGTACGCCGATCGTCCGCGACATGGAACCGGTGAACCCCGACTACCAGTACTGGTGCGAGGAATGCGCGCGGGCGCTGATCATAAAGGGCGACCCGATCGAGACGTATCGGGAACTTGAGGGCGAGCCGATCTACGGCCGTCTCCTCGAAGAGCACTGCACTCTCAAGCGTTTCTACTCCTTCGTCACGGCCTGACGCCCCGTGAGGACACCGCTGTGCGGGGGGTCCTCACGGCGTGTCACCTCACGCCCCAGGGCCGCCAGGGCCAGGAAGGCGCAGCCGGCCGCCGGATAGAGGGCGGACAGCGCCAACTCGACGCCGTTCTGATGCAGTTCGGGCCGGTGCGTACCGTGCGGCACCCACCACAGGGCGTACGAGCAGAACACCAGCGGCAGGGCCAGGGCGCCCGCGCGGCGGACGGCCGACCCCATGAGGCGGGCCCGTGAACCGACGAGCAGGATCAGCGGCACGCACCACACCCAGTGGTGCGACCAGGAAACCGGGCTGACGAGCAGTGCCGTCACCGCCACCGCGCACACCGCTGCGGCCCGCCGCCCCCGCAACTCCGCCGCGACCGCCACCGCGAGCCCGGCCAGCCCGGTGAGCGCCGCCGCGACCAGCCACCAGCCGCCCGGCTCCGCGGTGTGCAGCAGACGCGCGAGAACGCCCCGCAGGGCCTGGTTCGCGGTGTCCTCCGCATGGCCGACCCGCCCCGCGCGGAACACCATCGCGGACCAGAAACGCCAGGAGTCCCGCGGCAGGACGGCCGCCGCCAGCAGGGTCGCGCCGCAGAACGCGAGGACCGCCCCGCGCGCGTGCCGCAGCCAGGGGCCGCCCGAGCCGTGGCGCAGGTGCGCGGCCACGCCGGTGGCGAGCAGGAAGACCATGAACAGGGCGGGCGTGAGCTTCACGGCCGCCGCGAGGCCGATGCCGACCCCGGCCCAGCGTGCTCCCGCGCGGCGGGACAGATCCCACAGGACCAGCACCGCGAGCAGCAGATTGATCTGCCCGTAGCGCAGCGTCGTCCACACCGGCTCGCACCACACCATCACCGCCGCCACCCACCACACCGTCCGCACGCGCGCGTGCCCGACGAGCAGCAGCGACAGCCGCACGAACACCACCAGCAGGGCGAGGTTCCCGGCCGTCGCCAGGGTGCGCATCGCCGCCGTATCGAGCAGGGTGAGCGGGGTGAACAGCAGGGCGGCGAACGGCGGATAGGTGGTGGGCAGTTGCGCCGCCGTCGTACGCAGCGCGTACAGATCGCCGCCCGCGCGGACGGTGGCGCCCTCCGCGCGGTACACCATCAGGTCGATCATCGAGACGTCCGCGGCGCGCTGCGCCAGCCAGAACGCCGTGAACGACAGCAGGCAGGTCCCCAGCGCGACCGGGGCACGGCGCTGGACTCCGGAGAACGCGATCACGGTCACGGGGGCCGACACTAGCCCCCTTATCGGGACAGAACGGAATTGATTTGGTGGTGTACCCGGTCGAGCGTGTAATGTTGGCGTCGCCGCCGGGCGACCGGGGCGACTCCCAGTAGAAGCGCGGGTCCACCGCGTGGGCGCGCGGGGCTATAGCTCAGTTGGTAGAGCGCTTGCATGGCATGCAAGAGGTCAGGAGTTCAATTCTCCTTAGCTCCACAATCAGCTCGACAGTATGAAGATCCCGCCGGATCAGGACGATCCGGCGGGATCTTCTGTTTGGTTCACCGCCCGGCGGCGGCCGGCCCCCTGGAGGGCCGGAGCCTCAGCGGCCCAGGGCGCGGCGGCCGCGGCCCTGGGAGAGCACCGGGAGATTGCGGGCGGGCGCCTGGGCGCGGGCGTCCTCCTCGATGCGCAGGGCGAGCGCGGGGCAGCGGCGCACCGCGCGCAGGGCCTTGGCCTCGGCGTAGCGCGGCACCTCGGCCTGGGCGACGGTCGGGAACCCGTCGGCACCGAGTTCGAAGACCTCCGGGAGGATGTCCGCGCACAGGCCGTGGCCGCGGCACAGCGTCCAGTCGACGTAGATCTTCTGGCGGCTGGGGCCGTTCTCCCCGGATGCGCCGCCGCCGGGGATGCCGGTCGGGGTCCCGCCGCCCTCCAAGAGCGGCAGGACGCCCGTCACGGGCCGTCCGCAGCCGTTTCCCAGGACATGCGCGGCGAGGTCGTCGGTGAACGCCTTGAGGGTCGACTCCAGGAACATCGCGGAGCCGTCCGGGTGCGAGCACGCGCCGCGCCGCTTGACGTTCCTGGCGACCTGCTTGACCGCCTCCAGGGCGGCCGGGCCGCCGCCGCCCAGGATCTCCTGGAGGCCCCGCGCGGCGGCGGGCAGCCCGAGGTAGCACGGACCGCACTGGCCCGCGCTCTCCTCGGCCAGCCACTGGGCGACCCGCAGCGACTCGCCCAGCGGGCAGGTGTCCTGGCCGATCGGCAGGATGGCGCCGGCGCCCAGCGAACCGCCCACCGCGTCCAGGGAGTTGCGGGAGACGATCGCCTCGTCGACGGTCGCCGCGTCGATCCACTTGCCGTGGTAGCCGCCGGTCAGCACCCCCTGCGGTACCGGCGGGGCGCCGGCCAGCTGGAGGACGTACCGCAGCGGCACCCCGGTGGGGACCTCGATCACCATGGGGCGGGCGACCGCGCCGGAGACCGTGAGCATGACGGTGCCGGGCTCGTCGTACAGGCCGGTGTTGCCGTAGCGCTCGGGGCCGATGCGGGCGGCGATGGCCAGCTGGGCGAAGGTCTCGGCGTTGGACAGCAGGGTGGGCGCGCCGCCGACGCCGCTCTGCGAGGCGCTGATCTTGCGGCCGGGCGGGATCGCCGGGCCGCCGTCGATCGAGCGGACCAGGGAGGCCGCCGCGCCGGTGACCATCCGGACCGGGTTGCGCTGCACGCGGGCGCGCAGGGCGGAGCGGCGGCCGTTGCTCAGGCCGCGCTCGGCGAGGGCGGCCTCCATGGAGCGCTGGGTGGACTCACGGGTGACCCCCACCACGAGCGTGCGGGCACCGAGAGCCTCGGCGCACAGCAGCGCGCCGTCCAGGATGAGGTGCGGGGCGCGGTTGATGAGGACCGTGTCCTTGCGGCAGGCCGGTTCGTCCTCGCTGCCGTTGACGACGACGACCGGCCGGACTCCGCGCTTGATGGCCGCCTCGGCGACCGAGCGCAGCTTCTTGTGGAAGGGGAAGCCCGCACCGCCGCGGCCCTTGAGACGGATGTTCTCGGCGAGCTTGGCGAGTTGCTCGCCTCCCAGGGGTTCGAGCGGGCCGTGCACCTTGAGGTGCATGGGCAGATCGAGTCTTTCGACAAGGTCGAAGCCGGACGTGAGCTGGGGAAGCCCGACCACGCGGACTTCTGGGACGTCGGGCAGGGCCTCGTTCACCTGATGCCTCCGGAGGGCGTGTTCCAAGGTTCGCCCGAACCCGGCCCTTCGAAGTCGTAGGAGCCGGGCGTCGATTCAGTGGCGGGACCGCTGTTGTACGTGTCACCCGTGCTGTACGTGCCGTGGAGCGGGTTCGACTCACCGGTGTCGTACAGATCACGTCCGCCGTACCCGCCGGGGCCCGGATCGCCGTAGGCGGGGAGGGTGTGGCCCGTGTCCTGGAGCGGGTCGTACGCCGACGGGGGAGCCTCGCCGACCGGCCACGGGGACGGGACGGGCCAGGAGCCCGAGGCGGAGCCGCCGGTGTCCATGCGCGGGAGGGAGTCGGTGGCCTGGACGTCCCGCAGCTCCCTCGGCGCGGTGGGCCCGGCCGCGAAGGACCGGTCGTCGGGGCGGGCGGGCCGGGAGACGGCCCGGTAGGCGGCGGCGAAACCGGGGGCGGACTCGGCGGGGTTCGCCCGCGCGGGAGGGTCGTACGAGGGGGGTACCCGGCGTGTCGCGCGCTGCGGTTCGTAGCCGGGCAGGGGTGGCGCGGTGTTCTCGCGGGCGCGGGCGCGGGCGGCGTCCAGGTCCTCGCGGCCGGGCCTGCCGGTGGTCCCCAGCAGTGCGGTGATCCTGTCGGCGACCTTGCGCTTGACGGGGCGGGGCGCCGCGCGCAGTGCCAGGGCGCCCATGACGCCGGCCAGGGAGAGGCCGTACAGGAAGACGAAGAAGGGTTTGGCCTCGCGGCCCGCGTACAGGCCGTGGACCAGGGCGGCGCACCAGGCGGGGTAGGCCAGCATGTGCATCGCGCGCCAGCGGGCGGCGACCGGGGCGGGGGAGGCGAAGGCGCCGCGCAGGGCGCCGGTGATGCCCACGAAGACCATCAGCAGGCCGGCCAGGGAGCCGAGACCGACCAGGCCGGCGGTGCTGGTGAAGCCGAGCGAGAAGGGGATCACCGCGGCGATCAGCTCGGTGTGGCCGAGCACGATCTTGGTGGTGAGGTGCAGCAGCAGGAACGCGATGGAGGCGACCGCCGTAGTGCGGTGCACGGCCTGTCCGACGAGCCGCTGGCGCGCGTTCAGCACGATCCGGTCCTGGGCGACCAGGCCCCAGATCACCGAGCAGCTCAGACACACCAGGGACAGCACCCCCGCGCCGAAGTCGAGGAACTCGCGGAATGCCTCCCCTCCGACCAGGACGGCCACGGGGATGAGGATCAGGACGGCGGCGGTCGCCGCCCCGTGGGCCGAGCGGCCCGGCCTGGGCAGCGAGCTGTTACTACGTCGAGGGTTCATGGGGGCAACTCCGAGCGGTTCGGGAAAGCGGTCCCGCTGCCGCACTCTAAGTGGAGGCATACCGATGGGTAGGGGGTTTGAGTTATTGCGTTGTTATCAAAGGACCATGTGACCGCTGTGATGCCCCTTAGAGGTCGTTACGCGAAGTAATGCTTGAACCTTGTTCAGTTTTTGGTGGAGGTAGCCAGTGGTGGCGTGTGGGGTTGGTGAAGGAGGCGCCCGATGTCTGGACGGCACCGGAAGCCCGTCGCGGCCCGCTCGGGGGCTGCGGTACCCTGGCGCCATGCGTGCCGTACGCCTTCTGCTTAGCGGGCCGCGCTGATCAGTCCCGACCCACGGTGATCACCGTGAGCGGAATCGGCGCGGCGTCCCCTCCTGTGCGAGGGGATTTTTCGTTTCCCGGATGTCACAGCCGCAGGCAGAGACGATCGATGGAGCTTTGAGAATCATGAGCGAGACGAACCCCGCTGCCGCCGCCGAGGTGGTCGCGCCGCACCGCTACACGGCCGCTCTGGCAGCCGACATCGAGGCACGCTGGCAGGACTTCTGGGACGCCGAGGGCACCTATGAGGCGCCCAACCCGAGCGGCGACCTGGCGGGCGACCCCGCGACGGTCGCCGAGCCCAAGAAGTTCTTCATGGACATGTTCCCCTACCCCTCCGGCGCGGGCCTGCACGTCGGCCACCCCCTGGGGTACATCGCCACCGACGTCTACGCCCGCTTCCACCGCATGACGGGCCACAACGTCCTGCACACCCTGGGCTTCGACGCCTTCGGCCTGCCCGCCGAGCAGTACGCCGTGCAGACCGGCACGCACCCGCGCGTGTCCACCGAGGCCAACATCGGCAACATGAAGAGCCAGCTGCGCCGGCTGGGCCTGGGCCACGACAAGCGCCGGTCGTTCGCCACGATCGACCCGGACTACTACAAGTGGACCCAGTGGATCTTCCTGCGGATCTTCAACTCCTGGTACGACGACGAGGCCGGCAAGGCCCGCCCCATCGCCGAGCTGATCGCCCAGTTCGAGAGCGGTGAGCGTGCCGTACCGGGCCACACGCGCGCGTGGCCCGAACTGACCGCCACCGAGCGGGCCGACGTGCTGAGCGAGTACCGCCTGGCCTACGCCTCCGACGCGCCGGTCAACTGGAGCCCGGGCCTCGGCACCGTCCTGGCCAACGAGGAGGTCACCGCCGACGGCCGCTCCGAGCGCGGCAACTTCCCCGTCTTCAAGGCGAACCTGCGCCAGTGGAACATGCGCATCACCGCCTACGCCGACCGGCTGCTGGACGACCTGGCCGAGCTGGACTGGCCCGACGCCATCAAACTGGCCCAGCGCAACTGGATCGGCCGCTCCGAGGGCGCGCGCGTCGAGTTCCCCATCGACGGCGAGCACATCACCATCTTCACCACCCGCCAGGACACCCTGTTCGGCGCCACCTACATGGTGCTGGCGCCCGAGCACCCGCTGGTCGAGAAGTTCACCCCGGGCGCCTGGCCCGAGGGCACGCGCGCGGTGTGGACCGGCGGCCACGACACGCCCGCCGAGGCCGTCGCCGCCTACCGCGCGCAGGCCGCCGCCAAGTCCGACCTGGAGCGCCAGACCGAGGCCAAGGACAAGACCGGCGTCTTCACCGGCGCGTTCGCCACCAACCCGGTCAACGGCGAGCGGGTCCCGGTCTTCATCGCCGACTACGTCCTGATGGGCTATGGCACCGGCGCCATCATGGCCGTCCCCGCGCACGACACGCGCGACTTCGCCTTCGCCCGCGCCTTCGAACTGCCCATGCGGTGTGTCGTCGAGCCCTCGGACGACCGCGGCACCGACCCCTCGACCTGGGACGACGCCTTCGCCTCCTATGACGCGAAGATCGTCAACTCCGCGAGCGATTCCGTCTCCCTGGACGGACTGGGCGTCGCGGACGCCAAGGAGCGCGTCACCGAGTGGCTGGCCCGCAAGGGCATCGGCGAGGGCACCGTCAACTACCGCCTGCGCGACTGGCTGTTCAGCCGCCAGCGCTACTGGGGCGAGCCGTTCCCGATCGTCTACGACGAGGAGGGCGTCGCCCACGCGCTGCCCGAGCCGATGCTGCCGCTGGAGCTTCCCGAGGTCGAGGACTACAGCCCGCGCACCTTCGACCCCGACGACGCCGACACCGAGCCCGAGACGCCGCTGTCGCGTAACGCCGACTGGGTCAACGTCACCCTGGACCTGGGCGACGGGCCCAAGAAGTACCGCCGCGAGACCAACACCATGCCCAACTGGGCCGGTTCCTGCTGGTACGAGCTGCGTTACCTGGACCCGCACAACAGCGAGAAGCTGGTCGACCCCGAGATCGAGCGCTACTGGATGGGCCCGCGCGAGGGCATGCCGCACGGCGGCGTCGACCTGTACGTGGGCGGCCAGGAACACGCCGTACTGCACCTGCTGTATGCCCGCTTCTGGTCCAAGGTGCTGTACGACCTGGGGCATGTGTCCTCGGCCGAGCCGTTCCACCGGCTGTTCAACCAGGGCATGATCCAGGCCTACGTCTACCGCGACAGCCGCGGCATCGCCGTACCGGCCGCCGAGGTGGAGGAGCGCGACGGCGCCTACTACCACCAGGGCGAGCAGGTCTCCCGGCTGCTGGGCAAGATGGGCAAGTCCCTGAAGAACGCGGTCACCCCGGACGAGATCTTCGCCGAGTACGGCGCCGACACGCTGCGGCTGTACGAGATGGCGATGGGGCCGCTGGACGTGTCCCGGCCGTGGGACACCCGCGCGGTGGTCGGTCAGTTCCGGCTGTTGCAGCGGCTGTGGCGCAATGTCGTCGACGAGGAGACCGGCGCGGTCACCGTCGCCGACACCGAGCCCGACGACGAGACGCTGCGGGCGCTGCACAAGGCGATCGACGGGGTTCGCGGGGACCTGGCGGGCCTGCGGTTCAACACCGCCATCGCCAAGGTCACCGAGCTGAACAACCACCTGACCAAGGCAGGCGGCCCGGTCGCGCGCCCGGTCGCCGAGGCGCTGGTCCTGCTGATCGCCCCGCTGGCCCCGCACATCGCCGAGGAACTGTGGCGCAAGCTGGGCCACACCGACACGGTGGTCCACCGGGACTACCCGGTCGCCGACCCCGCGTACGTGGTGGACACGACGGTGACCTGCGTCATCCAGGTCAAGGGCAAGGTCAAGGCCCGCCTGGAGGTGCCGCCCGGCATCTCCGAGGAGGAACTGGAGAAGGTCGCCCTGGCCGACGAGAAGGTCGTCGCCGCGCTGGACGGGGCAGGGATCCGGAAGGTGATCGTGCGGGCGCCGAAGCTGGTGAACATCGTTCCGGCGTAGGGGTCGGTGGGGGCTGTGAGGGTTGTGGGGCCCCGGTGGCGGACACCGCCGACGGGGCCCTCGTTCGGGGATCTGGGGGGATCTGGCCTGCGAGCCCGGTTGGTTCGGTGACTCGCCGTATCGCCTTCGTGGCGGTGGGTCGGTGGGGCACGTCTTCGGGACCGGGGATTCCCGTCCCGGAACCGAGATCCCCGGGTGTGGCTGTCCCCTACGGGATCGGGTGGAGAGACTGCGGGGTGCTTCGGGGTTCTTCCGGAACTCGGGGACGGCCCGCAGCGTTTACCGTGGAGGGGGCGGCACGTGGTGTGCCGTGGCCCGCTGGAGGAGGAGCGTCGTGGAAGCCGTGATCGCAGTGGTCGCCCTGCTCGTCGTGCTCTTCCTGGCGGTGGGCGTCTGGGCCACGGTGAAGGTGGTCGGCGCCGCCAAGCGCGGCGTGGACCGCACCGTCGCACAGGCCCGCCGCACGGTCGAGGACCACACCCTGCGCGCCAAGTCCTTCGCCCAGCCCGGCCCGGTCGGCGAGCTGGCCCAGCTCAGACTGAAGCTGCGCACCTCGATGCGCGCGACCCAGGACGCGCTGCACGCGGGCGTCGACGAGGACGAGTCGCTCAAGGAGTCCCTCGGACTCTTCCAGCGCCTGAGCGCCCACGGCCATGAGCTGGACGCCGAGCTGCGCCGCCTGGAGTCCGAGCCCGACAGGAACACCCTCGCCGAGCGGCTGCCCGCCCTGCGCGAGCGCACCGAGCGCATCACCGCCTCGGCCGACTCCCTGCGCTGGGCCGCCCGCGACCGCGCCCGCCGCTTCGCCGACGACGACCTGGACTCGCTCAGCACCCAGATCGACCTGGAGGCCGGCGCCCTGCGCCACTGGGACGCCACCACCCCCGACCCGTCCACCACGGCCGGCGGCTCCAGTACGCCCCCGCCCTGGCCCGAAGCCCCGACCACCGCCGACGCGGCCGACGGGCAGACCTGGCCCGACGACGCCCGGTCCCGCACGGCCGAGGAGCCGACCCGGCCCGCGATCACCCCGCCCGCCCCGCGCCCCACGTACCCGTGGCAGAAGAGCACCCGGCCCGAGAGCACCACCTGATCACGCCGTCCCCGCGAGGGGTCCACCAGGCCGGGCTGCCGCACCGGCGCTACGCCAGGTAACCTCCAGCTCATGTCCCGCCATGTCGCGATCGTCACCGATTCAACGGCCTACCTGCCGCCCCGGACGATGGAGCGTCATGGCATCACCGCGGTACCCCTGATCGTGGTTCTCGGGGACCGCGCGCTGGAAGAGGGCACGGAGATCTCCACCCGTTCACTGGCCCAGGCGCTCCAGAAGCGACGGCCCGTCACCACCTCCCGGCCCAGCCCGCAGGTGTTCGCCGAGACCTACCGCAGGGCCGCCGAGTCCGGCGCCACCGGCATCGTCTCCCTCCACCTCTCCGCCGAACTCTCCGGCACCTACGACGCCGCGGTCACCGCCGCCCGTGAGGCGCCGGTGCCGGTACGGGTGGTCGACACCGGGATGATCGCGATGGCCCTCGGCTTCTGCGCACTCGCGGCGGCCGAGACGGCCGAGGCGGGCGGCACGGTGGACGAGGCCGTCACGGCGGCGGAGAAACGGGCCGCCGGCACCTCCGCCTATTTCTATGTCGACACCCTCGACTATCTGCGCCGGGGCGGCCGGATCGGCACCGCACAGGCCCTGTTCGGCTCCGCGCTCGCGGTCAAGCCGCTGCTGCAACTGCAAGGCGGCCGGATCGAGCCGCTGGAGAAGGTCCGTACGGCGTCCCGGGCCATCGCCCGCCTGGAGGAGCTGGTCGCGGAGCGCGCGGGCGCCGGACAGGTCGACATCGCCGTACACCATCTCTCCGCCCCCGAACGGGCGTCGGCGCTCGCCGACCGGCTGCGGGAGCGGGTGCCCGGGATCGCGGATCTGCATGTGAGCGAGGTCGGGGCCGTCATCGGGGCGCACACCGGGCCCGGGTTGCTGGGGGTCGTGGTGTCCCCTCGCTGAGGGCGGCTTCACTCGTGTGGGTGGCGGAGTTATCCACAATCGGGCCGTGATCCCCGGGAATTGAGCAAGATCATCGCCGTTCGGCCGGAGTGTTCCATCCTCGGCGCATGGCACTTCGATCACGTATCCACAGCAGGCCCGCGACCAGTGGTCCCGGGCGTCCTCCTGGCTCCGACGGCCGTGGCCGTCATCGCCCTCGACCGGTGCGGGCGCGGGTTCGGCACCGGCCTGCCTCGGCGCAGGAGTTGCGGCGCCGGGCCGAGCTGATCTTCGGGGAGGCGGGGGTCGCCGAGGAGAGGGGAGTCGTCAGGGAGCGGGGGGTGGGGCCGCCGGGGGCCGGGGATCCGGACGAGGGCGGGGACTTGGCGGGCGGGGGCGGAGGCGGGGACTCGGCGGACGGCGTTCGGGATCCGGTGGCGGCGGAGGAGGCTTCCGAGGGGGTGGTCGGCAGGCCGGTCGAGGAGCCCGGTGGGGGGTCCGTCGAGCGGCCGTGGGGGCGGGGTGTGGCGGCGCTGCGGGAGCGGCTGCCGGTGTGGTTGCAGGCCAGGGTGGGGCTGGAGCGCAGGAGTGTGGTGGCGCTGACGGTCGTTCTGGTGCTGGCGGCCGGTCTCGCCGTGCATCACTACTGGACAGGGCGGCCACAGGCCGTGCGGGCGCCGGAGGTGGTCGAGGCCGCCGTGCCCTTCGGGGAGACGGAGGCGACGCCTCGCGCGGTGTCGGCGTCGGCGGCACCCGGTGG
Organism: Streptomyces sp. NPDC056734; assembly: GCF_042790455.1. Taxonomy (NCBI): domain Bacteria; kingdom Bacillati; phylum Actinomycetota; class Actinomycetes; order Kitasatosporales; family Streptomycetaceae; genus Streptomyces; species Streptomyces sp. NPDC056734. The sequence goes on along the minus strand of NZ_JBHTZD010000031.1, from coordinate 29,192 downwards.
TGCGGGCGGTACGGCCGGAGGTGTCGTCGTGGTCGATGTCGGCGGCAAGGTGCGCGAGCCGGGGGTGCATCGGCTGCCGGTCGGATCGCGGGTGGCGGACGCGTTGCAGGCGGCCGGCGGGGTGCGTCCGGGGACGAAGCTGGACGGGCTCAATCGGGCGCGGGTGCTGGTCGACGGTGAGCACGTGGTGGTGGGAGGACCGGCCGCGCCGGGCCCGCAGGTCGCGGTGGAGGGCGTGCCCGGTGCGGGCGCTTCCTCCGCTCCCGTCTCCCTCAACTCGGCCACGCCGGAGCAACTCGACGCCCTGCCCGGCGTCGGACCCGTGCTGGCCCGCCACATCGTGGACTACCGCACACAGCACGGCGGTTTCCGGTCGGTGGACGAGCTGCGGGAGGTGAACGGGATCGGGGACCGCCGGTTCGCCGATCTGCGGGAACTGGTCCGGCCATGAGGACGGCGGCGGTACGTGACCCCGTGGCCCGGCGCGGGGCGCAGGCGCACGCGGGAGGGCGGCTCGGCGACGCCCATCCACGGCAGGAGGGGCCGACGGATCTACGGCTCGTGCCGCCCGCGCTGGCCGCCTGGGTGACGGCGGCGCTGGCCCTGGACGTCTCGCCGGGGTGGGTTCTCGGGGTGACCGTGGTGTCCCTCATGGGCGCCGGTCTGCTGCTGGTGCCCTGGCCGTGGCGGCGGCGGGGGCGCGGGCTGCGGATCGCGGGCGCGGCGGTGCTGCTGTGTGTCGCGGCCGCCGGGGCGTCGGCCGGGCTGCACGGCGCGGATCTGCGCAGCGGGCCGGTGCCGGAGCTGGCCGGGCGGTTCGCCACGGTGACGGCCGAGGTGGAGGTGACCGCCGACCCACGGCTGTCCCGGCCGCGTGTGAGCGGCGATCACGCCGTACCGGCGTCGGTGCTGCTGTCCGCCGAGGTGACGCAGGTGCAGGCGGGCGGTGGTGCGGGGGCGGTCCGGACGCGGACGCCGGTGCTGGTGATCGTGGATTCCGGGGCGCGCGGGGGCGGGGCGGCGGCGGCTTCGCCGTGGCTCGGGCTGCTGCCCTCGACGCGGGTACGGGTGGAGGGGCGGCTGGCACCGGTGACGGCGGGGGGCGGGCGGATCGCGGCGGTGCTGCGGGTGCGGGATCCGGGGGTGCCCGCGCTGGTGGCGGAGCCCACGGCGACCCAGCGGTTCGCGGGGAGACTGCGGGCCGGGCTGCGGGAGGCGACCGACGGGCTCCCGGCGGACGCGCGGGCGCTGCTGCCGGGGCTGGTCGTCGGGGACACCTCGCGGATCACGCCGGAACTGGACGAGGCGTTCAAGGAGACGGATCTGGCCCACCTGCTGGCGGTCTCCGGCAGCAACCTCACCATCATCCTGGCCCTGCTGCTCGGCCCGCCCGGCCTGGCCCAGCGCACGGAGCGCCGGGGTGCCGCGCCCCGGTTCGGGATCTCGCTGCGGACCACGGCGGTGTGCGGCGGGGTGCTCACGCTGGCCTTCGTGGTGGTGTGCCGGCCCGACCCGAGCGTGCTGCGCGCCGCCGCCTGCGGGGCGGTCGTCCTGCTCGCCCTGGCCACCGGGCGCCGCAGAGCACTGATCCCGGCACTGGCGACAGCCGTACTCGTGCTGGTGCTGTACGACCCGTGGCTGGCGCGGAGTTACGGATTCCTGCTGTCGGTGCTGGCCACCGGGGCCCTGCTCACGCTGGCGCCGAGGTGGAGCGCGGCGCTGCGGCGGCGCGGGGTTCCGGGGCGGCTCGCGGAGGCGCTGGCGGCGGCGGGCGCGGCGCAGGCGCTGTGCGCGCCGGTGGTGACCGTGCTGTCGGCCCGGGTGAGCCTGGTGGCCGTGCCGTGCAATCTGCTGGCGGAGTTCTCGGTGGCACCGGCCACCGTGCTCGGGTTCGCGGCGCTGGCGGTGGCACCGGTGGCGATGCCGGTGGCCGAGCTGCTGGCGTGGGGCGCGGGCTGGCCGACCGGCTGGATCGCCCAGGTCGCGCGGACCGGGGCGGCCCTGCCGGGAGCCGGGGTGGACTGGCCGGGGAGCTGGACCGGGGCGGCGCTGCTGGCGCTGGTGACGGCGGGAGTGCTGTACGTCGGGCGGCGGCTCTTGGTACGGCCGTGGCTGTGCGGGGCGTGTGCGCTGCTGCTGGCGCTGGTCGTGGTGCAGCCGGCCCCGCTGACCAGGGTGATCACGGGCTGGCCGCCGCCGGGATGGCGGCTGGCGATGTGCGATGTCGGGCAGGGGGACGCGACCGTGCTCGCGGCCGGGGACGGCAGTGGGGTGGTCGTGGACGCGGGGCCGGATCCACGGGCGGTCGACCGCTGTCTGCGGGCGCTCGGCATCAGCCGCGTCCCGCTGGTCGTCCTCACCCACTTCCACGCCGACCATGTCGCCGGACTGCCCGGGGTGCTGCGCGGGCGGGCCGTGGGGGCGATCGAGACGACGGGGTACGCGGAACCGGCCGATCAGGCGGCGTTCGTACGGCGCGAGGCGGCGGCCCGGGGCGTTCCCGTGCGGCGGGCGGTCGCCGGGCAGGAGCGCAGCAGCAGCGGCGGGCTCAGCTGGCGGGTGCTGTGGCCGCCGGAAGAGCCGGTGCGGGGCGCGGAGGGGGCGAACGACGCCAGTGTGACGATGCTGGTCCGCTCGGGCGGGCTGCGGATGCTCCTGCTCGGGGATCTCGAACCTCCGGCGCAGCAGGCGCTGTTGAGAACGCCGGAGGCGGCGCTGCTGGGCAAGGTGGACGTCCTGAAGGTGGCTCATCACGGCTCGGCGTACCAGGATCCCGGGCTGCTCCGCGCGGTGGCGCCGAGAGTGGCGCTGATCTCGTGCGGGCGGGGCAATACGTACGGGCATCCGGCGCCCAGTACGGTCGCGGCGCTCAGGGCGGCGGGGGCGCTGGTGAAGCGCACGGACCAGGACGGGGCGCTGGCGGTGACGGGTGGGGGCGGAGGGCTGCGGGTGGCGGGAGACTGAGGGCATGAATTCCGCACAGGTTGATGCGTATCTCCGCCGTCTGGGCGTCGGACACCCGGCGTGGCCCACCGTCCAGGTCCTGCGCGAGCTGCAACTGCGCCACCTTCAGACCGTGCCTTTCGAGAATCTGTCGCAGCATCTGGGGGAGCCGATCGTCCTGGAGGAGAAGCGGCTGGTGGACAAGCTGGTGGGCGCGGGCAGGGGAGGGTTCTGCTACGAACTGAACGGGGCGTTCGCCGCCCTGCTGAAGGCGCTCGGGTTCGATGTCACGCTGCTCGCCGGGCGGGTGTACGGGAAGGAGGGGCGGACCGGGATTCCGTACGACCATCTCGCGCTGCGGGTGCGGACGGTGGACGGGGGCGAGTGGCTGGCCGATGTCGGCTTCGGGGCGTTCAGTCACGGGCCGCTGGCGTTCGGGGAGCGGGGTGAGCAGGTGGATGCCGGGGGCGTGTTCCGGATCGTCGAGGCGGGGCCGGACCGGGCGGGGGTGCGGGGCGGGTCGGCGTCGGCGGACGGTGATCTGGACGTCATCATGGACGGCAGCCCGCGGTACCGGCTGGAGACGCGGCCACGGGTGCTCGGGGACTTCGCGGCCGGGGCCTGGTGGCACAGCACCTCGCCGGAGTCGCGTTTCATGCGGTCGCTGGTGTGCTCGCGGGTCACCGACGAGGGCGGCCGGATCACGCTCGCCGGGCGGGATCTGACGGTGACGGGGCCCGACGGGACGCGTGAGGTGCGGGAGCTGGGGGCGGACGGGGAGGTGCTGGAGGTGTACCGGGAGCGTTTCGGGGTGGTGCTGGAAGAGGTGCCGAGGGTGCCCCCGGTGCCGGGTGGGTGACGGGGGCTTTCGTCCGGCGGGCGGTTGGGAGATGGGGGCGGTAGGGGGCGCTGGGGGGCGGTGGGCTGAAGGTTCGGTTGGCTGAGGGCCGTTCAGTAGCTTTCTGTGTGTTATCTGTGCAAAGAGTGTGTATGGGGCTACTCGGCTGTAGTCCCGGCACACGTGCTGGTTTCCAGTGATGTGGACTCGTGTTGCCTCGAAAGCCACATCGGTGGTCGAATGCTTCTTCGGTAACGGGGACGTCGAGTGGTGCAGAGGTGTCGCAGATGATCGGCCGCTGGCTGGGAAGCCGGACGAAGCGAGTGCAACGGACGAGTCCGCTGGCGGCGGTCCGGACCCCACAACAGGCGGGAGTGCTCAGCTGTCGGGTGATCGACCCGGTCAACGAGCCGGTGCGCAACGCTGAGTTCGTGGTCAGCGACGCCATGGGGCGCACGGTGGTGAGCGGGGGCACGGATCCCTTCGGGTCGTTCATCACGGCGGTCCCGGCCGGGGAGTACCGGCTGGCGGTGTCGGCGGACGGGTTCACACCGTTCCGGGGCAGCGCGACCGTCGCCGAGGACGCGCTCGCCTCGCTGGGCGATGTGACGCTCCAGGTCGCGGCGCCGCCCGGGCTGCCGGCCCCCGGCGACTGGGAGGTGGAGCCGATGCACTCCTCCATCGCCTTCACCGCACGGCACATCGGACTGGCCCGGATCCATGGGCGGTTCAACGCGTTCGCCGGGGCGGTGCGGATCGCCGACCGGATGGAGCAGTCGGCGATGCATGTGGTGATCGACGCGGCGTCCATCGACACGAATGTGCGGATGCGGGACGACCATCTGCGGTCGGCGGACTTTCTGGACGTGGAGCGGTTCCCGACGCTTGAGTTCTACAGCGACCGGTTCACACACCGGGGCGGGAACAAATGGGCGGTCACCGGGGCGCTGTCGCTGCACGGTGTGACGCGGACGGTCACCCTCGAAACGGAGTATCTGGGCCAGGGCAACGGCATGGAGGGCGAGGTGCGTGCCGCGTGCCGCGCCACCACCGAACTGCATCGGGACGACTTCACCGTGAGCTGGCAGACGATGCTGGCGCGCGGGATCGCTGTGGTGGGGCCGAGCATTCGGATCGCGCTGGATGTGCAGATCGTGCCGCAGCAAGGAGGCTGAGGGGCGGCGGGGCGCGGCACGGCCGGGCTCGTTCTGGGCGAGTGCCGGTCGGTCGGGGCCGGGGCTCGGGTGTCGGAAAATGGTGCCGTGAGTGATGTGAGGCATGTGCTGGTGCTGCCCGATCGCGAGGCCGCGGAGGACGCCGCCGAGGCGCTCGGGGAGCGGTTCGGGATCGCCGAGGAGCCGCGGCTGGTGCGGGACGCGCTGGCCGGTGAGGACGATGCCGAGGACGCGCAGTGGCTGCTGGTCCTGCGGGACGAGGACGGGCGGCTCGACGCCGCCGAGCTGGACGCGTTCGCGGGGGAGTGGGACGGGTGGCGGGAGGAGCCGTAGGGGCTGCGCCCGGCTGACCTCGGCCTGGGGGTGGCGGGCCGGGCGGCGTTGTCAGTGGTGCGTGCCATGCTTGTCGCGATGGCCAAGAAGACTGCACACGACGACCCTCTCGCCCCGGTGACCCTTGCCGTGGGCCAGGAGGACCTTCTGCTCGACCGTGCCGTGCAGGAGGTGGTGGCCGCCGCCAGGGCCGCCGACGCGGACACGGACGTACGGGATCTGGCTTCGGACCAGGTGCAGCCCGGCACGCTCGCCGAGCTGACCAGTCCCTCGCTCTTCGCGGAGCGCAAGGTCGTGGTCGTACGCAACGCGCAGGATCTCTCGGCCGACACGATCAAGGACGTCAAGAGGTATCTCGGGGCTCCCGCCGAGGAGATCACGCTGGTGCTGCTGCACGCCGGTGCGGCCAAGGGCAAGGCCCTGCTGGACGCGGCACGCAAGGCCGGGGCGCGGGAGGTGGCGTGCCCGAGGATGACGAAGCCGGCGGATCGGCTGGCGTTCGTCAGAGGTGAGTTCCGGGCGCTCGGGCGGTCGGCCACCCCGGAGGCGTGTCAGGCGCTGGTCGATGCCCTCGGGAGTGATCTGCGGGAGCTGGCGTCCGCCGCGGCGCAGCTGGTCGCGGATATCGAGGGGACGATCGACGAGGCGGTCGTCGGGCGGTATTACACGGGGCGGGCGGAGGCGTCCAGCTTCACCGTCGCCGATCGGGCGGTGGAGGGGCGGGCCGCGGAGGCGCTGGAGGCGCTGCGGTGGTCGTTGGCCACGGGGGTGGCGCCGGTGCTGATCACCAGTGCGCTGGCGCAGGGGGTGCGGGCGATCGGGAAGCTGTCGTCGGCCCGGGGCGGGCGGCCGGGGGATCTCGCGCGGGAGTTGGGGATGCCGCCATGGAAGATCGATCGGGTGCGGCAGCAGATGCGGGGATGGACGCCGGATGGGGTGTCCGTGGCGTTGCGGGCTGTCGCGGAGGCGGATGCGGGGGTGAAGGGGGGCGGGGATGACCCCGGGTATGCGCTGGAGAAGGCTGTGGTGGCGGTTGCGCGGGCTGCGCGGAGTCGGGGGCGGTAGGTCGGTGGCGGTAGGTCGGTGGCGGGTGGGGGGGGGATTCGGGGCTGGGGGTGAGGGGGCTTGCCGTGGAGGTGTCGCCCCCGCCGCCCCTACCCGTCCCGTCCCCAGGGGCTCCGCCCCTTCGGCCCTGCCAAGGGCTGTGCCCTGGACCCCCTCTCGGCCCCGAAAGGGCCTCGTCCTCGAACGCCGGACGGGCTGGATTTGCCGGCCGGAAGCTCAAGTGCGGGGCGCTCCGGCGTTGGGCGGGTCTTGTGTGGGTGTCGTGTCACAGTGAGCCTGGGCTGTCTCGTCTCCAAGGGGAGATGCGTTCTTCCGAGGGAGCGCACCCTGAGGAAGTCGGAGGCGTCGGGGCTGTGAGGGACGATTTCGAGGAGTTCGAGGAACTGCGGCCGTTGCTGTTCTCCATCGCGTACCGGATCCTCGGCAGCGTGGCGGAGGCCGAGGACGCGGTGCAGGAGACATGGCTGCGTCTTGAGGGTGCCGAGACACGTCCGCGGTCGGTGAGGGCCTATCTCTCGACCGTCGTCACCCGGATCTCGGTCGACGTGCTGCGGTCGGCGCGGGTACGGCGGGAGGCGTACGTCGGGCCGTGGTTCCCGGAGCCGCTGCTGAGTGATCCCTACGAGGATCCCGAGCGGTCGGCGGAGCTGGCGGACTCCCTCTCGATGGCGGCGTTGCTGCTGCTGGAGCGGCTGAGTCCGCTGGAGCGGGCCGTGTTCGTGCTGCGGGAGGTGTTCGGGTTCGGGTTTCCGGAGGTCGCCTCGGCCGTGGGGCGTTCCGAGGCCGCCTGCCGGCAGCTGGCGGTACGGGCGCGGCGGCACATGGCGGAGGGGCGGCCCCGGTTCGACGCCGACCGGCAGGAGCGGGAGGAACTGGCGGGGCGATTCTTCGACGCCTTTCGGGAGGGGGACGTCGATGGGCTGCGGGAGCTGCTCGCCGCGGATGTCGTGGTGGTCGGGGACGGGGGCGGCAAGGCACCGCAGTTCGCCAAGCCGGTCCTCGGCGCGGAGAACGCCGCGCGGGTGCTGGCCTGGTTCGCGCCGCTGCTCGGCTCGGTCGGGGTGGTGATCGAGCCGCGGGCGGTGAACGCCCAGCCGGGGGCGGTGCTGCGCGACCGGGACGGCAAGGTGTTCGGCACGCTGGTGCTGGAGATCCTCGACGGGCGGATCCAGACCGTCCGCTCGGTGATCAACCCCGACAAGCTGGCCCACATGGGCCCCGTGGCCGACGCCTGGGCGCTCAAGCGCGCCGCCCATGAGGCCCGGCGATCTGCGCGCTGAATCGGGCGTGGTTGTGGAGTCGGGGTCGGCTGTTGATTTTGGTTGTTGTGGCGGTTGACTCCGTCGGGTGGATTGGCTTCGGGGGCTGTGTGCGTGGTGGCCGTGGACCCGATGGAGCGTTGGTCATGGGCCGGAGCCCTGGCCGCCGGAGCCTGGCCGTCGACCGGGCGTTGCCCTGTGGACCGGAGTCTCGGCCAATGCCCCGGCCCCTGCCCCCGCCCCGGCCTCGTCCGCGTGGCGGCTCCCGCCCATTTGGCTGGGCTCTGTTCGCCGTGCCGGGGCCCGTGTACGCGCTTTGGTCCCGCCCGCGTGCCGGGTCTGGCTCACGCTGACGGGGCCCCGCGTATCGGTTCCCGCCCTTGCGCCGGGCCCTGCTCGCCGTGCCGGCCTCCCGCGTGCCGCTCTCGCCCACCTGCCGCGCTCCCACGCACCGTCTCGGGCCCGCCCGCGTCCGGGCCTCGCCCACGTGCGGCGGGGTGAGGCGTGGGGGAGGCGGGGGGAATGGTTGGGGTTCGGGGTGGGGGTCGAGGCCGGACTGGGGGTGGGAGTGGGCCGGGTTTTGGGCGGGGCCCGAGGCTGTGGCTGGGGCACCCCACCCCGCCCCATCGGAAAGAACCCGAAGAACCCCAAAAGGCCCCGCCCGCCACCCTGAATCGGGCGACAGCCGGGGCCTTCGGTTACGTAGATGAGGTCTCGCCCGCGTGGCGAACGCAGGCCGCGCGAAACCTCGGGGGTGCCGGTCGGGGGCGGATGAGAGAGGGCCCGCCCTCGTCCTTCCGGCGGCCGGGATCCAATGGAGGATCCCGATGGACCCTGTGGGCCCGGGTGGATCTTGCGACCCGGTAAGGGGCCGGAGACCCGGCGGAGCTGAAGCCTTGGCGGAGCTGGTGACCTGGCGGAGCTGAAGTCCCGGCAAGGGTCCGGAGACCCAGTAGGACCGGAGCCCCGGCCAGGATCTGGAGATCAGTAGGACCGGAGACCCGCGAGAGGTCCCCGAGACCGATCAGAGGTCCCGTTGGTCAGACCCACAACCAGATCCCACCGGACCCGATCTCTGTCGACCCGATCCCTGGAGACCGGATCCCACCTGACCGGATCCCCTGTAGACCGAATCCCGCTGGCCGGACCCAAAAACAGATCCCGCTATGCGGCCCCACAACAGGTCCCACTACACAGACCCTCAGACTCCACAACCAGGCCCCGAAACCCCAAAAGTCGGGTTCAAGGTCCGGCAGATCAAGAGGGCGTTCAGCCCTTGAGGGCCGAGACCTTCGTCGCCAGGGCCGACTTCTTGTTGGCGGCCTGGTTCTTGTGGATGACGCCCTTGGAGACGGCCTTGTCGAGCTGGCGCGCGGCGGCGCGCTGGTACTCGGTGGCCTTCTCGACGTCACCCGCGGCAGCGGCCTCGCGGGCCTTGCGGACCGCGGTCTTCAGGGAGGACTTCACGGCCTTGTTGCGCAGCCGGGCCTTCTCGTTGGTCTTGATCCGCTTGATCTGGGACTTGATGTTCGCCACGAAGAGCCTTCTCAGGTTCTGGCCCGGGACCGCACGGGTCCCACGCCGGTGATGTACCGGTGGTGTGCCGGTGATTTCTTGGGGAGTGCCTCCTGCGGAGAGGGCATGAGACACAGCCGCCCATGCTACCAGCGGGCCCACGAGCGGCCCAAACCGGTCTCCGGCCGCCGCCCGAGGCCTCCTGGAAGGGGCGCCGGTCGATGCCCCGAGGCCCCCTGGAAGGGTCGCCGGTCGATGCCCCGAGGAACCCTGGAAGGGCGCAGGGTCGGTGCCAGGTGCTCCGAGACACCCGGAACCGTCGCCGGTCCCCGCCCCGAGGCACTCGAAATCGTCACCGATCCCCGCCCGAGGGACCACGGAAGCGTCGCCGGTCGGTGCCCATGGGACCATGGAACCTACGTATCGATCCGACCCGAGGCACAAGGCGCCTCAAGAGACAGGACCCTGCGTGCCCGCGACCCCTAACCATGTGCCCGAGCCGAGCCGTACCGACCCGGCTCTGATCCGCAACTTCTGCATCATCGCGCACATCGACCACGGCAAGTCCACGCTCGCCGACCGGATGCTCCAGCTCACCGGGGTGGTCGAGCAGCGGCAGATGCGTGCTCAGTACCTCGACCGGATGGACATCGAGCGCGAGCGCGGCATCACGATCAAGTCCCAGGCGGTGCGACTGCCGTGGGCCCCCACCCACGACAAGAGCAACACGCACATCCTCAACATGATCGACACTCCGGGGCACGTCGACTTCACCTATGAGGTCTCGCGGTCCCTCGCCGCGTGCGAGGGCACGGTCCTCCTCGTCGACGCCGCCCAGGGCATCGAGGCCCAGACCCTCGCCAATCTCTACCTGGCGATGGAGAACGACCTCACCATCATCCCCGTACTCAACAAGATCGACCTGCCCGCCGCGCAGCCCGAGAAGTTCGCGGAGGAGCTGGCCAATCTGGTCGGGTGCGAGCCGGGTGATGTGCTCAAGGTGTCCGCCAAGACCGGGCTCGGTGTCGAGGCACTGCTGGACAAGGTGGTCGCCGAGGTGCCGGCGCCGGTCGGGGTCAAGGACGCGCCCGCCCGCGCCATGATCTTCGACTCGGTGTACGACTCCTACCGCGGGGTCGTGACGTACGTCCGGGTCATCGACGGCCAGCTCAGCCGGCGTGAGCGGATCCGGATGATGTCCACCGGCGCCACGCACGAACTGCTGGAGATCGGCGTCAGCTCGCCCGAGATGCTGCCCGGCGACGGGATCGGCGTCGGCGAGGTGGGCTATCTGATCACCGGCGTGAAGGACGTCCGCCAGTCCAAGGTCGGTGACACCGTCACCAGCCAGCACAAGGGGGCCACCGAGGCGCTCGGCGGGTACAAGGACCCCAAGCCCATGGTCTTCTCCGGGCTCTATCCGCTCGACGGGTCCGACTACCCCGAGCTGCGCGAGGCCCTCGACAAGCTCCAGCTCAACGACGCGGCCCTGGTGTACGAGCCGGAGACCTCCGCCGCCCTCGGCTTCGGCTTCCGCGTCGGCTTCCTGGGGCTGCTGCACCTCGATGTGGTCCGGGAGCGGCTGGAGCGCGAGTTCGGGCTCGATCTCATCGCCACCGCGCCCAATGTGGTGTATCGCGTGATCCTGGAGGACCGTACCGAGATCGTCGTCACCAATCCCAGCGAGTTCCCCGAGGGGAAGATCGACGAGGTCTTCGAGCCGATGGTGCGGGCCACCATCCTGGCGCCCACCGAGTTCATCGGCGCGATCATGGAGCTGTGCCAGACCCGGCGCGGCACCCTGCTCGGCATGGACTATCTCTCCGAGGACCGGGTGGAGATCCGCTACACCCTCCCCCTCGCGGAGATCGTCTTCGACTTCTTCGACCAGCTGAAGTCCAAGACCCGCGGCTATGCCTCCCTGGACTACGAGCCCACGGGCGAGCAGGCCGGTTCCCTCGTCAAGGTCGACATCCTGCTGCACGGCGACAAGGTGGACGCCTTCTCGGCGATCACCCACAAGGACCAGGCGTACGCGTACGGCGTCCGGCTCGTCGCCAAGCTCAAGGAGCTGATCCCGCGGCAGAACTTCGAGGTGCCGGTGCAGGCCGCGATCGGCTCCCGGGTGATCGCCCGCGAGACCATCCGCGCCATCCGCAAGGACGTCCTCGCCAAGTGCTACGGCGGTGACATCTCGCGTAAGCGCAAGCTGCTGGAGAAGCAGAAAGAAGGCAAGAAGCGGATGAAGATGGTGGGGGCCGTGGAGGTACCCCAGGAGGCCTTCATCGCGGTGCTCTCCAGCGACGACAGCTCCCCCAAGAGCAAGAAGTAGCAGAAGTAGCAGGAAGTAGTGAGCAGCAGAAGGAAGTAGCAAGACGCAGCGCGCCGGGAGCGATCTTTCCCGGCCCTCGGGTCCGCCGCTCACCGGTGCGGTGAGCCCGAGGGACGGGCAGGTCCGAAGTGGCGGGGCGCGGAGTCTTACGCACCGGGCGGTCGGGCTCTACTCTGTCCCTGCCCGCTGGTTACTCGCGAGTTAAACAAGAGCGCGTGGGTAGGAACGGGCGCAGCGAGTGACAACAGCCGCCCCGGAGGATGTCGTGACCGACACACAGAGTTTGATCGAGAACCGGCCGCCGTCCGTCGCGGGTCTCTTCCTGGAACGCGTGTCCGCCACACCGGACGCCGAGGCGTACCGCTACCCCGTGCCGTCCGCCTCCGGACAGGGCCCGGACGACTGGAAGTCGCTGACCTGGGCGCAGGCCGCCGAGCGGGTCTACGCGATGGCGGCCGGGCTGATCGAGCTGGGCGTCGGGCCCGAGGAGCGGGTCGCGCTGGCCTCCGCCACCCGGATCGAATGGATGCTCGCCGACCTCGGCATCATGTGCGCGGGCGCCGCCACCACCACCGTCTATCCGCAGACCAACGCCGATGAATCGGCGTACATCCTCTCCGACTCCGGCAGCCGGGTGCTGATCGCGGAGAACGCCGAGCAGGCCGCCAAGGCCCTCGCCAAGCGGGCCGAGCTGCCCGAACTGACCCATGTCGTGGTGATCGACGCGCAGGGCGTGGAGACCGGCGACCAGGTGCTCACCCTCGCCGAGCTGGAGGCACGCGGCGCCGCCCGGCTGGAGAAGGACCCCGACCTCATCAAGGAGCGGGTCGGGGCGATCACCAAGGACCAGCTCGCCACCCTGATCTACACCTCCGGTACCACCGGCCGCCCCAAGGGTGTCCGGCTGCCGCACGACAACTGGTCCTACATGGCGAAGGCCATCGCCGCGACCAGGCTGATCAGCAGCGAGGACGTGCAGTATCTGTGGCTGCCGCTCGCCCATGTCTTCGGCAAGGTGCTCACCTCGGGCCATATCGAGGTCGGGCACATCACCGCCGTCGACGGCCGGGTCGACAAGATCATCGAGAATCTGCCGGTGGTCCGGCCGACGTACATGGCGGCCGTGCCGCGGATCTTCGAGAAGGTCTACAACGGGGTCGCCGCCAAGGCCCGTGCGGGCGGGCCCGCCAAGTACAAGATCTTCCAGTGGGCGGCCGGTGTCGCCCGCGAGTACGCCAAGGTCTCGCAGGACAACTTCCGGCGGACCGGGTCGGCGAACGTACCGTTCAAACTCGGCGCCCAGCACAAGGTGGCCGACGCGCTCGTCTACTCCAAGCTGCGGGACGCCTTCGGCGGGCGGCTGCGGGCCTGCGTGTCCGGCTCGGTCGCGCTGGCCCCGGAGATCGGCTACTTCTTCGCCGGCGCCGGCATCCACATCCTGGAGGGGTACGGGCTCACCGAGTCCTCCGCCGCGTCCTTCGTGAACCCCGGCGAGGCGTACCGCACCGGCACGGTCGGCAAGCCGCTGCCCGGCACGGAGGTCCGGATCGCCGAGGACGGGGAGATCCTGCTGCGCAGCCCCGGGATCATGGAGGGCTACCACGGGCTGCCCGAGCAGACCGCGGAGGTGCTCGAAGCGGACGGGTGGCTGCACACCGGGGACATCGGGGAGCTGTCGCCCGACGGGTATCTGCGGATCACCGACCGCAAGAAGGACCTCTTCAAGACCTCGGGCGGCAAGTACATCGCGCCGACCGAGATCGAGGGGTCGTTCAAGTCGGTGTGCCCGTACGTCTCCAACATCCTCGTGCACGGGGCCGACCGGAACTACTGCACCGCGCTGATCGCCCTCGACGAGGTGTCGCTCACCCAGTGGGCCAAGGAGAACGGCCTGGACGGGCGGACGTACGCCGAGATCGTGGCCGCCCCGGCGACCGTGGCCATGGTCGAGGAGTACGTGCGGCAGCTCAACGCCGGGCTCCAGCGGTGGCAGACGATCAAGAAGTTCCGGCTGCTGCCGCGGGATCTGGACGTGGAGCACGGGGAGATCACGCCGAGTCTGAAGCTGAAGCGGCCGGTGGTGGAGCGGGAGTACCGGCATCTGCTGGAGGAGATGTACGAGGGCGCCCGCGAGAAGTAGGGGGCGGGTGGGGGGCTTTGGCTCGTTGGCGGGCGCGGGCTCGTCGTGGCTTGTCGCGCAGTTCCCCGCGCCCCTCTTAGGTCGGGCAGCCTGGCCCCCCCTTTCAGGTCGCGCGGACTGCCGTCGGCTCAAACCCTCGCGTGAGGGTGAACCTCGGACTTGGACACAGGACGTTGCTTTCGTGGTCGAATGCGTCCGCATTCGGGCACTCGGCTGGCACGGATCTCTCTCATCGCGGCCCACTTCGGTAACTCGGCGCTTATGGACGTGGTCGGTCTGTCACCCTGTCGGCATCGATCGCGGGGTTTTCGTCCGAGCCGTTCGGGGAGCTGCCCATGGGGGCCATTCCGGCGCAACGGGAGACCGCCGAAGGGGCCGTTTCCCTTGCCTCCGACGTGCCCGCGCCCGGCTTGGAGGGAGCCGGTGAGGACCCCGCTCTGCGGACCACCCTCTCCGGCGGCCCCCTCGCCCCCGGCACCGCCCGTGGGCTGGTCCGGGCCGCGCTGGCCGACTGGGGCGGACGCGAGCCGCCCGGCGGGCGGCAGCCCGGCGTCCGGCAGGTGGACGACACCCTCGCCGTGGTCAGCGAGCTGGTGACCAACGCCGTCGTCCACGCCCGTACCGACATCGAGCTGGGCTGCCGGCTCGACCTGCGCACCGGCGCCCTGCTCGTCGAGGTCGGCGACCACCACCCCTCACGCGCCCCGCGCGACGCCGGTACGGACACCGAAGCCGAGCCTCCCGACGACACCCCCGACGACACCCCCGAGTACGGCCGCGGCCTGCGCATGGTGGCCGCGCTGTCGCTGGAGTGGGGCGTCACCTACCGCCGGGGCGGCAAGACGGTCTGGGCCCGGCTGCCCGCCGAGGAGATCGAGCCGTACGACGATCCGCGCGGCCCCGGACTCGCCGCACTGCTCGCCCCCGAGACCCGGCGCGGGGACGGGGACCGCGACTGGCTGGGCCGGGGCGCGCTGACCTTTCTCGCCGAGGCGTCCGATCTGCTCGCCGGGCAGCTGGACGAGGATCTCGTCGCCGCGCTCACCGGACAGCTCCTGGTGCCGCGGCTCGCCGACTGGTGCGCGATCTGGCTGGAGGACGAGGCCATGGGCCGCGGCTGGGGTGCCGCCGCGCCCGGCGCCCGGCTCGCCCGTGTCTGGCACGGCAGCGAGGACCGGATCGAGGAACTCCGCCACGCCCTGGAGAAGGAGCCGCCGCACGGCAGCGAGGGCATATCGTCCGGCCCCGCGCCCTACCCCTGGCCGGGGCAGAGCCTCGGCGGACCCGGCGCGCAGGGGTCGGCGCTGGCCTACCGGCTGATCGCGGGCGGCCGGCCGCTGGGCACGCTGGTGATCGGGCGGTCCGGCGTGTCCCGCTTCCCGGACGAGGTGGTCGGACTGGTCGAGGACCTCAGCCGCCGGGTCGCCCTCGCCATCGGCGCCGCCCGGCAGTACGCCCGCCAGGCCACCATCAGCGCCGTCCTCCAGCGCGGACTGCTGCCCGGTGCCGTCGCCGAGATCCCCGGCGTGCGCAGCGCCCTCGTCTACGAGCCGTGCGACAAGGGCGGCCCCAGCGGCGACTTCTACGACCTCTTCCCGGCCGCCGACGGCCGCTGGTGCTTCGCCGTCGGCGATGTCCAGGGCAAGGGCCCGGAGGCGGCCGTCGTCATCGGCCTGGCCCGGCCCTGGCTGCGGCTGCTGGCCCGCGAGGGCTACCGCGTCGCCGATGTCCTCGACCGGCTCAACCAGCTCCTCCTCGACGACGCCACGGAGGCCGCCGACGCCGCCGCCCGCGCCCTCGCCGGTCCCGTCGCCCCCTTCGACGGCCCGCAGACCCGCTTCCTCTCCCTCCTCTACGGCGAGCTGACCCTCTTCGACGGCGGCGTCCGCTGCACCGTCGCCTCCGCCGGACATCCGCTGCCGCTGCTGCTCGGGTCCGACGGCAGCGTCCGTACGGCCGCCGCGCCGCAGACCCTGCTCGGGGTGGTCGAGGACGAGATGTACACCAGTGAGACCTTCGAGCTGCGGTCCGGCGACAGCCTGCTCTGCGTCACCGACGGAGTGACCGAGCGGCGCAGCGGATCACGCCAGTTCGACGACGGGGACGGGCTGGCCGCCGCGCTCGCGGGCTGCGCCGGGCTCAGCGCGGACCTGATCGCCGACCGGATCAGCCGACTCGTGCACGAGTTCGGCGGCGGCCCACCCGAGGACGACCTCGCCCTGCTGGTCCTCCAGGCGGAATAGGGCCCCGGTGGGCGGAGGAATAGGGTCCCGGGCCCGGCGGGTGGCGGAACAGGGTCCCGGGCGGGGGAGCGGGAACAGGCCCCCGGTAGGTGAGGGACCGGCCCGGTGGGGGGCCAGGGCCCGGAGCCGGAGCCGGGAGGGGAGATCAGGCCGGTCCGGGACACCGGGCCGGTGGGGGGAGCGGGTCTGGTGTGGGACGGCGGGCCGGTCCGGGACACCAGGCCGGTGCGGTACGACGGGCCGGTGTGCGAAGACGGGCCGGTCCAGGACACCAGCCCGGTCCAGGACACCAGCCCGGTCCAGGGCAACCCGCCGGTCCACGACAACGCGCCGGTCCGCGGCCACGCCCCGGTGCGGGACAATAGAACGCATGCCCTCCGCTCTCCCCGACGGCGACCCCGTCCCCGCCGACGGCTCGCTGCCCGCGTCCGCGCTCGCCGGGGCCGCGGACCGCCCCCTCGGCTTCTACCTCCACGTGCCGTACTGCGCGACCCGCTGCGGCTACTGCGACTTCAACACCTACACGGCGACCGAGCTGCGCGGCACCGGCGGCGTCCTCGCCTCCCGTGACAGCTACGCCGACACCCTGATCGACGAGATCCGCCTCGCCCGCAAGGTCCTGGGCGACGACCCCCGCCCGGTCCGTACGGTCTTCGTCGGCGGCGGTACGCCCACGCTGCTGGCCGCCGCCGATCTCGTACGGATGCTGGGGGCGGTCCGTGACGAGTTCGGGCTGGCGGCGGACGCGGAGGTCACCACCGAGGCGAACCCGGAGTCGGTCGATCCGGCGTATCTGGCCGAGCTGGGCGCGGGGGGCTTCAACCGGGTCTCCTTCGGTATGCAGAGCGCCCGGCAGCATGTCCTGAAGGTGCTCGACCGCACGCACACCCCCGGCCGTCCCGAGCGCTGCGTCGCGGAGGCCCGTGCGGCGGGCTTCGCGCACGTCAACCTCGATCTGATCTACGGCACGCCCGGCGAGTCCGACGACGACTGGCGGGCCTCGCTGGACGCCGCCCTGGGCGCCGGACCGGACCACATCAGCGCGTACGCCCTGATCGTGGAGGAGGGCACCCAGCTCGCCCGGCGGATCCGGCGCGGTGAGGTCCCGATGACCGACGACGACGTCCACGCGGACCGCTATCTGATCGCCGAGTCCGTGCTGTCGGCGGCCGGATTCGACTGGTACGAGGTGTCGAACTGGGCCACCTCCGACGCGGGCCGCTGTCTGCACAACGAGCTGTACTGGCGGGGCGCCGACTGGTGGGGCGCCGGGCCCGGGGCCCATTCCCACGTGGGCGGGGTGCGCTGGTGGAACGTGAAGCATCCGGGCGCGTACGCCTCCGCCCTGGCCGCGGGGCGCTCCCCGGGTGCCGGGCGGGAACTGCTGGCCGACGAGGACCGGCGGGTCGAGCGGATCCTGCTGGAGCTGCGGCTGCGGGAAGGGGTGCCGCTGGCGCTGCTGCGGGCACAGGGGCTCGCGGCCTCCCGCCGGGCCCTGGAGGAAGGGCTGCTGGACGAGGGGGCGTACGGGCAGGGGCGCGCGGTGCTGACGCTGCGGGGGCGGTTGCTGGCGGACGGGGTGGTCAGGGATCTGGTGGACTGATCACCCCGGGGCGTGGACTGATCACTCCGGCGAGTGAATCGGTGCGGAACGAGGGTTCGGTGCCTAACCTGATCCCTAAGCTGCCGCGGACAGTACGCGGCGAATGTGGAGGCCACGGAGATGACCGCTGTGGACGAACGTGGAGTCGCAGAGTTCCTCGCGCGATTTGAGCCGCCCGACGGACTCAAGGTGGAGCTTCTGCGGGGAGAAATCGTGATGAGGGCCAGCCCTGATCTGGTGCACAACCTGATCGTGCTCCTCACCGAGAGGCAGATCCCGCTGGATCGCTGGTATCCCCTGCAGACTCAGGACGTGGATGTACTCGACGAGGCGAGCGAGCCTGTTCCCGACCTGGTGGTCGTGGCGCGGGACGTCCTGCCCAGTTCCGGACGTCTCCTGCCGTGCCCGTTGATCACGATGGCCGTGGAGGTCGTCTCGAAGACCAGCGTCTACCGTGACTACGCCCTCAAACGATCCGTCTACGCGGCAGGCAAGGTGCCCGCCTATCTCGTCATCGACCCGATCATGGGGCAGTGCGTCCTGCTGACGAAGCCGGAGGGGAAGGGCGAGGCAGCCGACTACCGGGTACAGCACATCGCGAAGTTCGGCGAGGCGATGCCGCTCGACATCCTGGGCGTCGAGTTGGACACCAGCGAGTTCGGTACGTACCCCGATGTCAGGCCCCACCGCTATCCGTGACGAAATCGATCAGCTCCTCCACCCTCCCCAGCAACTCCGGCTCCAGATCCCGGTAGGACCCCACCCGCCCCAGGATCGCCTGCCACACCGCGCCCGTGTTCTGTGACGGCCAGCCCAGCGCCCGGCACACCCCCGTCTTCCAGTCCTGCCCGTGCGGGACGCGCGGCCACGCGGGGATCCCCAGGGCCGACGGCTTCACCGCCTCCCAGATGTCGATGTACGGATGCCCCACCACCAGCGCGTGCTCGCTGGTCACCGAGCCCGCGATCCGCCACTCCTTGGTGCCGGGCACCAGATGGTCCACCAGGACGCCCAGACGGGCATCGGGGCCGGGGCCGAAGGCCGACACGATCGACGGCAGGTCGTCCACGCCCTCCAGGTACTCCACGACGACGCCCTCGATCCGCAGATCGTCGCCCCACACCTTCTCGACCAGCTCGGCGTCGTGCCGGCCCTCCACATAGATGCGGCCCGCGCGGGCGACCCGGGCCCGCGCACCGGGCACGGCGACCGAACCGGAGGCGGTGCGGGAGGGACGTACCGGAGCACCGTCACCCGTGGGGCGTACGAGGGTGACGGGCCGGCCCTCCAGCAGGAAACCGCGCGGCTGGAGCGGGAAGACGCGGTGCTTGCCGAAGCGGTCCTCCAGGGTGACCGTGCCCGCCTCGCAGCGGATCACCGCGCCGCAGAAACCGGTGCCGGGCTCCTCCACCACCAGACCGGGCTCCGCCGGGACCTCGGGGGCGGGCCGCTGCTTCTTCCACGGCGGGGTCAGATCCGGAGAGTACGGGCGCATTCGCACGACGATAGGAGAAGCGGCCCCCCGACGGGTGCCCGCTCACCCCGACACGCCGAAACGCGCGGCCAGCGCGTCCCGCTGCTCCCGTACGAACGCCGCCCCCACCACCGCTCCGTGACCGGGCACGTACAGCGCGTCCTCGCCGCCCAGCGCCAGCAGCCGGTCCAGGGCGTCCGGCCAGCGCGACGGCACCGCGTCCGGGCCCGCCTGGGGTGGCCCCGACTCCTCGACCAGGTCGCCGCAGAACACCACCTCGCGCTCGCCGGGGACCAGGACGGCGAGGTCGTGGGCGGTGTGGCCGGGGCCGACGTTGGCCAGCAGCGCCTGCCGGCCGCCGCCGAGGTCCAGGGTCCACTCGCCGGTGACCTGACGGCCGGGCGCGGACAGCGCCCGCGCGGCCTGTGACGCGTCCGCCTCGGGCAGCCCGTGACGCACCGCGTCCGCGCGCAGCTCCTCGCGCGCGTGCCGTCCGGTCAGCGCCGGGCCCACACCGACCGCGCCGAACACGTCCGCGCCCGCGAAGGCCGCCGCGCCGAAGACATGGTCGAAGTGCGGGTGGGTGAGCGCGAGATGGGTCACACGGCGACCCGTGAGCGCCTGCGCGCGGGCCCGCAGCTCGGCGCCCTCGCGCAGGCTGGCCCCCGCGTCGATCAGCAGCACCGCCCCCTCGCCGGCCACCAGGCCGACCGTGCAGTCCCACCGCGGCAGCCGGCACCGCCCGACGCCGGGCCCCAGCCGCTCCCAGCCCAGCTCTTCCCAAGTCACCGTCATACGGCGACGCTAGCGGTAGCGACACGGGCGGTGTGCCCGCCGCGGGGCCCCGTCATGGCCGGTCTTGCCCCGGGCGCGCCGGACGGCCGTACACTGGCCGGGCAGGGCTGGCACTCGGGGGCGTCGAGTGCCAGGGAAGACGGCGAGCGGGACGACGACTGCTGGAGGTGTGCGCGGATGCTCAGTGAACGAAGACTTCAGGTACTGCGCGCCATCGTCCAGGACTACGTCGGCACCGAGGAGCCCGTCGGCTCCAAGGCGCTCACCGAGCGGCACAACCTGGGCGTCTCCCCGGCCACCGTGCGCAATGACATGGCGGCCCTGGAGGACGAGGGCTTCATCGCGCAGCCGCACACCTCCGCCGGGCGGATCCCGACGGACAAGGGCTACCGGCTGTTCGTCGACAAGCTCGCCGAGGTCAAGCCGATGTCCGGCGCCGAGCGGCGTGCGATCCAGAGCTTCCTGGACGGGGCGGTCGACCTCGACGACGTGGTGGGGCGGACGGTACGGCTGCTCGCCCAGCTCACCCGGCAGGTCGCCGTGGTGCAGTACCCGTCGCTGACCCGGTCCACCGTGCGCCATGTCGAGCTGCTGGCGCTGGCGCCCGCGCGGCTGATGCTGGTGCTGATCACCGACACCGGCCGGGTCGAGCAGCGGATGGTGGACTGCCCGGCGCCCTTCGGCGAGATCGCCCTCGCCGATCTGCGGGCCCGGCTGAACAGCCGGGTGGCCGGGCGCCGGTTCCCGGACGTGCCGCCGCTCGTCCAGGATCTGCCGGAGAGCTTCGACGCCGAGGACCGGGGTACGGTCCAGACGGTACTCTCCACACTTCTGGAGACGCTGGTGGAGCAGACCGAGGAGCGGCTGATGATCGGCGGCACCGCCAACATCACCCGCTTCGGACATGATTTCCCCCTCACCATCCGGCCCGTCCTGGAGGCGCTGGAGGAACAGGTCGTCCTCCTCAAGTTGCTCGGCGAGGCGAAGGATTCGGGCATGACCGTGCGGATCGGTCACGAGAACGCCCATGAGGGACTCAACTCCACGTCGGTCGTGTCCGTGGGCTACGGTTCGGGCGGCGAGGCGGTTGCCAAGCTCGGCGTGGTCGGACCGACCCGCATGGATTACCCGGGAACGATGGGAGCGGTACGGGCAGTGGCACGTTACGTCGGACAGATCCTGGCGGAGTCGTAAGTGGCCACGGACTATTACGCAGTTCTCGGTGTGCGTCGCGACGCGTCGCAGGATGAGATCAAGAAGGCGTTCCGGCGGCTCGCGCGCGAGCTGCATCCGGACGTCAACCCGGATCCGAAGACCCAGGAGCGGTTCAAGGAGATCAACGCCGCTTACGAGGTGCTGTCGGACCCGCAGAAGAAGCAGGTCTACGACCTCGGCGGCGACCCCCTCTCGCAGGCGGGCGGCGCGGGCGCGGGCTTCGGCGCCGGTGGCTTCGGGAACTTCTCGGACATCATGGACGCGTTCTTCGGCACGGCGTCGCAGCGCGGGCCGCGCTCGCGCACCCGCCGCGGCCAGGACGCCATGATCCGTATCGAGATCGAGCTGGACGAGGCCGCGTTCGGCACGACCAAGGACATCCAGGTCGACACGGCGATCGTCTGTGCCACCTGCAACGGCGAGGGCGCGGCCCCCGGCACCACGGCGCAGACCTGTGACATGTGCCGCGGCCGGGGTGAGGTCTCGCAGGTCACCCGGTCCTTCCTGGGCCAGGTCATGACCTCCCGGCCCTGTCCGCAGTGCCAGGGCTTCGGCACGGTCGTCCCCACCCCGTGCCCCGAGTGCGCCGGTGACGGCCGGGTCCGCTCGCGGCGCACGCTCACCGTGAAGATCCCGGCCGGTGTCGACAACGGCACCCGTATCCAGCTCGCGGGCGAGGGCGAGGTCGGGCCCGGCGGCGGACCCGCCGGTGACCTCTACGTCGAGATCCATGAACTGCCGCACGCGATGTTCCAGCGGCGCGGCGACGATCTGCACTGCACGGTCACCATCCCCATGACCGCGGCCGCCCTCGGCACCAAGGTGCCGCTGGAGACCCTCGACGGCATGGAGGAGGTCGACATCCGGCCCGGCACCCAGTCCGGCCAGTCGATCCCGCTGCACGGCCGGGGCGTCACGCATCTGCGCGGCGGCGGCCGGGGCGACCTGATCGTCCACGTCGAGGTGATGACCCCGACCAAACTCGACCCGGAGCAGGAACGCCTGCTGCGCGAACTGTCCAAGGCGCGTGGTGAGGAACGCCCCACGGGGCAGTTTCAGCCGGGGCAGCAGGGGTTGTTCTCGCGGTTGAAGGACGCGTTCAACGGGCGGTGAGCTGGCGCTGCCGCTGGGGTGCCGGTGAGCTGCCGCGGCGGGCCCGTCCGGGGAGGGGCCGAGGGGCCTCGGGGGTGCCGCCCCGGGGTGGCCCGAGGGGCGCGCTGGGGCTGCCCGGCCCGGGGGTTGTGAGCAGCGGGGTGCTGATCCTGGGTCGCCTGAGGGGGCTCAGGCGGCCCGCGCCTCTGAAGGACGACGCTCGGATCGCTCGCCCCAGGGGGGCCGATGGACATGGGCGTTCGCTGCTTCTGGGTGGGCTGGTGGGCTGGTTGCCGGTGGGCACCAAGGCCGCGTGGTCCGGAGGGGGGTCGGACATCGGACGCGGCGCTTCCCGCCCCCCGGGGTAGCCCGGTCGGTATCCGCATCCTGCCCCCCGGGGCCAGCCCGGTCGGCATCCGAGTCCCGCCCCCCCCGCGCACCCCGCCCGGTATCCACAGCCCCACCCCCGCAGCCCCGCGTACCGGCCTGCGTTGTCCCGATCCGTCCCTATGCCTGGGGACTATGCCAACCGTTAGGGTGGATTCGGACTTGTCCGAGCGACGTGACAACATGCGGTCATGTCCTCCGTGCTGACCGATCTCTTTCCGCACCCGATCGTGCAGGCCCCCATGGCGGGCGGCGTCTCCGTGCCGCATCTTGCGCTCGCCGTGTCCGAGGCCGGCGGGCTCGGGTTCCTCGCCGCCGGGTACAAGACGGCCGACGGCATGTATCAGGAGATCAAGCAGCTGCGGACGCTGACGAACAAGCCCTTCGGGGTCAACCTCTTCATGCCCCAGCCGGACACCGCCGACCCCGCCGCCGTCGATGTCTACGCCCATCAGCTGGCCGGCGAGGCCGCCTGGTACGAGGCCGAGCTGGGCGACCCCGAGAGCGGACGCGACGACGGCTACGACGCCAAGCTCGCCGTGCTCCTCGACAACCCCGTCCCCGTGGTCTCCTTCCACTTCGGCGTGCCCACCCCCGAGGTGCTGGAGTCGCTGCGCCGGGTCGGGACGCTCACCCTGGTCACCGTCACCACCCCCGAGGAGGCCCTCGCCGCGCAGCGGGCCGGTGCGGACGCGGTGATCGCGCAGGGCGTGGAGGCCGGCGGCCACCAGGGCACCCACCGCGACATACCCGAGAACGACGGATCGGGACTCGGCCTGCTGTCACTGGTCGCCCAGGTCCGAGAGGCCGTCGCCCTGCCGGTCGTCGCCGCCGGAGGCATCATGCGCGGCTCGCAGATCGCCGCCGTCCTCGCCGCCGGAGCCCAGGCAGCCCAGCTCGGCACCGCCTTCCTCATCACCCCCGAGTCCGGCGCCAACCCCCTGCACAAGCGGGCCCTGACCGACCCGCTGTTCGGCCGCACCCAGCTCACCCGCGCCTTCTCCGGCCGCCCCGCCCGCGGCCTGGTCAACCGCTTCCTGCGCGAGCACGGCCCGTACGCGCCCTCCGCCTACCCCGAGATCCACCACCTCACCGCACCGCTGCGCAAGGCCGCCGCCAAGGCCGGGGACGCCCAGGGCATGGCCCTGTGGGCCGGACAGGGCCACCGGCTGGCCCGTGAGATGCCCGCCGCGCAACTGGTCGAGGTGCTGGTCGCCGAACTCACCGCGACCGGGACGGCGCTGTCCGCCGGAGGGGACGCCCGATGACCGCCCCCGTCTTCGTCGTCGAGCACTTCCACGCCGGGGACGGCGGACGCTACGTCCTGGACGGGCCCGAGGGACGCCACGCGGTCTCCGTCAAGCGGCTGCGCCCCGGCGAGGACGTGATCCTCACCGACGGGGCCGGACGGTGGGCCGACTGCACGGTCCTCGGCACCGAGGGCAAGGACCGGCTGATCGTCCTCCTGGACAGCACCGCCGAGGAACCGGCCCCCGAGCCCCGCCTCACCGTCGTACAGGCCCTCCCCAAGGGCGACCGGGGAGAGGTCGCCGTCGAGACGATGACCGAGGTCGGCGTCGACGCGATCGTGCCCTGGGCAGCCGCCCGCTGTGTCACCCAGTGGAAGGGCGAGCGCGTCGCCAGAGGGCTGGCGAAGTGGCGCAACACGGCCCGCGAGGCCGGAAAACAGTCCCGCCGGGTGCGTTTTCCCGAGGTCACGGGCCTGATGTCCGGCAAGGAGGTCGCCGAGCTGCTCGCCACCGCCGACTTCGCCGCCGTACTCCACGAGAGCGGCGACGCGGGCCTGGCCGGGGCCGAACTGCCCGCCGAGGGTCATATCGTGCTGGTCGTCGGGCCCGAAGGAGGCGTGTCCCCCGAGGAACTGGCACTGTTCGACGCGGCCGGGGCGCGGGCGTACCGGCTCGGGCCGACCGTGCTGCGCACCTCGACCGCCGGCACCGCCGCCGCGGCACTGCTGCTGGGCCGCACCGGACGCTGGTCGTTCTGATCTCCACGCGGGAGGACGTCGTGGAACTCGCCCACGTCAGACTGCTGGTCACCGACTTCGCCGCCTGCTACCGCTTCTACGCCGACGTCCTCGGCCTCAAGCCACGGTCGGGGGCGACGACCGGGGGACCGTAAGAGAAACTCAGCCCCGCCGCCGGAGCCGCCAAAGTCACCGGAGCCGCCGCGATGGCCCCACTCCTCGTCGAGATGCGCGAACCGGCCACCGGGCACCGCCCGCTGGTCGTGCTGCGGGTGGACGATCCGGACGACTGCTGCGCCCGCACAGCGGCCCGCGGCGCCACCCTCCCGCACGGACCCGCCCCACAGGCCGAACGCATGCGCGTCGCCCATCTCAATGACCCCGAGGGCAACTTGGTGGAACTCCAGGAGTGGCGGTTGCTGGTCGGCTGAGCACGAGTACGAGCCCGAGCCGGCTCGCAACGCCCCCAGGTCTGCGCCAGGGCCGCCTTACGTGCCCCGATGCGTACTACCGCCACGGGCGCGACGATGGCACGCTGCCGTCATGGGGGCAGTACGGCAGACATCGCGGCCGGCATCGTGGCAGGCGTTACGGCGGGCAGGGCCGGGCGTCCGGGTGCGCAGGTCCGTCGGGGCCGTGGCGGGCGTGGTGCTCGCCGTGGGCGGGACGGCGGCCTGTGAACCGGGGACCACCGTGAGCACCGCGACCATCACCTTCACCACCGACCAACTCGTCACCCAGGAGCTGGAGCGGCAGAAAGCCCAGGTCCGGTGGCTCACCTGCACCGCCGACCTCGGTGACGGCGCCACCCCGAGCCCGTCCGCGAGCGAGAACACCGTCGCCGACGTCGACTGCGAGGGGCAGACCGACGACGGCAAGGACATCACCGTCACCGGGAAGGTCACCCGGGCCGTCAGCGGGGCCTGTGTGCGCGGCGATCTCACCGCGAAGATCGACGGCAAGGAGTGGTTCCAGGTCTCCGGGCTCGGCGACTGCGACGCCACCAGCGCGCCGCCCGTGAACCAGCCACCCGGCGCCGAACCGACCACGACGGTCACCGTCACCCGGACCGTCTACTGCCAGAGCGACCCCGAGTGCTGGCCCGAGGGGAAATGACCGCGTTCGCGTCAAGCACGCGGCAAGTGATCCCAAACCCCTGTGCGGAAACGCCCCGCCTGCATAGGGTGATCAGGTGATTCAGTCCCCAGTGCCTGCGTACCTCCGGTTTCCGCATGTCCAGGGCGAGTCGGTCGCCTTCGTCGCCGAGGACGACGTCTGGATCGCCCCGCTCGACGGCGGGCGGGCCTGGCGGGTCAGCGCCGACAACGTGCCCGCCACCATGCCGCGCATCTCGCCCGACGGCACCACGGTCGCCTGGACCTCCACCCGCGACGGCGCCCCCGAGGTGCA
The DNA here is from genome assembly GCF_042790455.1 of Streptomyces sp. NPDC056734. Taxonomy (NCBI): domain Bacteria; kingdom Bacillati; phylum Actinomycetota; class Actinomycetes; order Kitasatosporales; family Streptomycetaceae; genus Streptomyces; species Streptomyces sp. NPDC056734. The sequence continues at coordinate 3,386 of NZ_JBHTZD010000031.1, read as the reverse complement.
CCTCGCCCCCGTCGACGGCGGCCCCTCCCGGCGGCTGACCCACTGGGGCAGCGCCCGCACCCAGGTCCGCGGCTGGACCTCCGACGGCCGGGTCCTCGCCCTGAGCACCCAGGGCCAGGCCACGCTCCGCCGCACCTGGGCCCACGCGATCCCGCTCGACGGCGGCCCCGCCGAGACCCTCCCGTACGGCCCCGTCGGCGCCGTCGCCCACGGCCCCGCCACCGTGCTGCTGTCCGCCCCGATGGGCCGCGAGGCGGCCTGGTGGAAGCGGTACCGGGGCGGTACGGCGGGCAAGCTGTGGATCGACCCCGACGGCGACGGCGAATTCGTACGGCTGCACGAAGGGCTGGACGGCAACCTGGAGTGCCCCGTGTGGGCGGGCGAGCGGATCGCCTTCCTCTGCGACCACGAGGGCACCGGCGCCCTGTACTCCTCCCTCGCCGACGGCTCCGACCTGCGCCGACACACTCCACTGGACGGCTTCTACGCCCGTCAGGCGTCCGGTGACGGCACGCGTGTCGTGTACGCGTCCGCGGGCGAACTGTGGCTGCTGGACGACCTCGACACCGCCGAGCCGCGCCGCCTCGACATCCGCCTCGGCGGCCAGCGCACCGACCGCCAGCCCTACCCGGTGAACGCCGCGCGCTGGTTCGGCGCCGCCGCCCCCGACCACACCGCGCGCGGCAGCGCGGTCGCCGTGCGCGGCGCCGTCCACTGGGTCACCCACCGCTCCGGCCCGGCCCGCGCGCTCGCCGCCGAGCCGGGGGTACGGGCCCGGCTGCCGCGCACCTTCCGCGCGGACGGCGAGGAATGGGTGGTGTGGGTGACGGACGCCGAGGGCGCCGACGCCCTGGAGTTCGCGCCCGCCACCGGCCCCGCCGCCTCCCCCCGCCGGATCGCCGCCGGCCGGCTCGGCCGGGTCCTGGAACTGGCCATGGCCCCCGACGGCAGCCGTGCCGCCGTCGCCTCCCACGACGGCCGGCTGCTGCTCGTCGATCGCGAGACGGGCGAGGTCCGCGAGGTCGACCGCAGCGAGGACGGCGACGTCAGCGATCTCGCCTTCTCGCCCGACTCCGGCTGGCTGGCCTGGTCCCACCCCGGCGCCCGCCCGCTCAGCCAGCTCCGCCTCGCCCACACCACCGATCTGACGGTCACCGAGGCGACCCCGCTGCGCTTCCAGGACTACGCGCCCGCCTTCACCCCCGACGGCAAGCACCTCGCCTTCCTCTCCAACCGCTCCTTCGACCCCGTCTATGACGAACACGTATTCGACCTGGCCTTCGTGGTCGGTGACCGACCGCACCTGATCACCCTGGCGGCGACCACCCCGTCCCCCTTCGGCCCGCAGCGCCACGGACGGGCCTTCGAGGCGCCGGACAAGGACGAGACACCGGACGGCGAGGGCACCCCGGCGACCCGTATCGACCTCGACGGACTCGCCGACCGGATCGTGCCCTTCCCGGTGGAGGCGGGCCGCTACTCCAACCTCCGGGCCGCCAAGGACGGCGTCCTGTGGCTGCGCCACCCCGTCCAGGGCGTCCTCGGCGCCTCCCGGGCCACACCCGACGACCCCGACCCCAAGACCGAGCTGGAGCGCTACGACCTCGCCCAGCAGCGCATCGAGCATCTCGCCGCCGACGCCGACCACTTCGAGGTCAGCGGCGACGGCAAACGGGTCCTGCTGTGGACGGACGGCCGCCTGAAGGTCGTCCCCAGCGACCGGCGGGCCTCCAACGACGACGACAGCGACACCAACATCTCCGTCGACCTCTCCCGCATCCGCCAGACCGTCGACCCCGGCGCCGAGTGGCGGCAGATGTACGACGAGACCGGCCGGATCATGCGGGAGAACTTCTGGCGGCCCGACATGAACGGCGTCGACTGGGACGCCGTCCTTACCCGCTACCGCCCCCTGGTCGACCGGATCGCCACCCACGACGACCTGGTCGACCTGCTCTGGGAGGTCCAGGGCGAGCTGGGCACGTCCCACGCGTACGTCATTCCGCGCGGGTACGGGGGTGGGGGCGCCCGGCAGGGGCTGCTCGGCGCGGACCTCTCCCGCCACGAGGACGGCACCTGGCGGGTCGACCGGATCCTCCCCTCGGAGACCTCCGACCCCGACGCCCGCTCCCCGCTGGCCGCGCCCGGGGTCGCCGTGCGCGCCGGGGACGCGATCGTCGCCGTCGGCGGCCGGGCGGTGGACCCGGTGACCGGGCCCGGACCGCTGCTGGTCGGTACGGCGGGCAAGGTGATCGAGCTGACCATCTCCCCGGCGGGCGGCGGCGATCTGCGGCACGCGGTCGTCGTGCCGGTCGCGGACGAGGAGCCGTTGCGCTACCACGCGTGGGTCGCGGACCGCCGGGCGCATGTCCACGCCCGCTCCGGCGGGCGGCTCGGCTACCTCCACGTGCCGGACATGCAGGCTCCCGGCTGGGCGCAGATCCACCGTGACCTGCGGGTGGAGGTGGCGAGGGAGGGCCTGGTCGTCGACATCCGCGAGAACCGGGGCGGACACACCTCGCAGCTGGTGGTGGAGAAGCTCGCCCGGCGGATCGTGGGGTGGGCGGTGCCGCGCGGGATGCGGCCCCACAGCTACCCGCGGGACGCTCCGCGCGGGCCGGTGATCGCCGTGGCGAACGAGTTCTCCGGCTCGGACGGGGACATCGTGAACGCCGCGATACGGGCCCTCGGCATCGGCCCCGTCGTCGGCACCCGCACCTGGGGCGGCGTGATCGGCATCGACAACCGCTACCGGCTGGTCGACCGCACGCTGATCACCCAGCCGAAGTACGCGTTCTGGCTCGAAGGGTACGAGTGGGGGGTCGAGAACCACGGCGTCGACCCCGACGTGGAGGTCGTCCACCGCCCCCAGGACTGGGCGACCGGCTCGGACCCCCAACTCGACGAGGCAGTACGCCTGGCACTCGCGACCCTGGACCAAACCCCAGCGAAGACACCACCACCTCTGCCGTGAGGGCGCGCCGGACATCGCGTCCCCCGCGCGGCCGGACAAGGCCCTGGGGGCGGGCCGAGTGGCAGAAGGTGCGGTCGGTTGCGGCCGGCGGCGGGGCGTGTCGCTGAGCCGCGCTTGCGGGGTGCCGCCGCGCCCACCCGTGCCGCCCCAGCGGCACGACTGCCCGCAGCTAGGGGGGCGGGGGAGCGCCGCGGCTAGGGGGCAGGGGAGTGCCCGCCGCTACGACGGTCGGAGTCACCTCGACCTGATCACGCAGGCCAGCGGCAACCCCCCAGGGGCGCGGGGAACTGCGCGACCAGCCCCCACCGGCGGAAACCCGGCAACGAAACGCCGCACCTCGCAAGCGGCGCCACCGCCCACGCAGGCCAGCGGCACCCCCCCCAGGGGCGCGGGGAACTGCGCGACCAGCCCC
>NZ_JBHTZD010000030.1:60283-93137 GCF_042790455.1 Streptomyces sp. NPDC056734 | reverse complement strand
CCCCGCCGCATAGCGACGGGGCGAAGCAACCAGGCCCGAATTAACCAACAGCATCTCCCGCCGGGGGGCCGGGCCACCGTACCGCCACCGGCCGCGGGTGGAGGTGGAGGTGGGGGTGGGGTGGCGGTCAGTGGGTCCTGGTCAGCGCGGAGCCGTCCGCCTGGTGTCCGCCCTGCCACTGGTCATCGGACCCGGAGCCGCCGTCACCCGAGCCGTCACCCGAGCCGTCACCGACGCCGGACGCGTCCCCCGCACCACCACTCTGCTCCCCCGCACCCGCGCCCAGCGTCGCGCCCACCGCCGCCAAAGCGGTCGTCACCGGCTGGAAGAAGGTCTCGCCCCCGGTCGCGCAGTCGCCGCTGCCGCCGGAGGTGAGGCCGATGGCGAGTCCGTCCTGGGTGAACAGGGAGCCGCCGCTGTCGCCGGGTTCGGCGCACACGTTCGTCTGGATGAGGCCGGTGACCGTGCCCTCGGGGTAGTTGACGGTGGCGTCCAGGCCGAGGACCTGGCCGTCGGCGAGGCCGGTCGTGCTGCCCATCCGGAAGACCTGCTGCCCGACCGTCGCCTCGGCGGCCTGGCTGATCGGGACGGCCTGGTCGCCCAGGTCGACCTCGCTGGGCGCCTGCGTGGCCGGGTCGTCGTAGCGGACGAGCGCGAAGTCGCCCGCACCGGGGAAGACGGCCTGGTCGACGGTGCCGATGGGGGCGCCGCCCTGTGCGTCGGACCACTGCGCGGTGGCGACGCCGCAGTGCCCGGCGGTGAGGAAGGCGGGGGCGCCGTCACCGGCGGTGACGTTGAAGCCGGCCGAACAGCGGGCGCCGCCACCGAAGATGGCATCGCCGCCGGAGAGGAAGGTCCGGAAGGTACCGGCCGACTTCCTCAGGGTGGCCATGCCGTCGCCGAGCCGCTCGACGGCGCTCTCCACCTGGTCCCAGCGGGCGCCGGTGACGGTGGAGTCGGCGGTGACCAGGATCTTGTTGGTGCGCGGGTCGACGGCCCAGGAGGTGCCGGGGACGGCCGCCTCGCTCGTCAGCGTCCCGGCGGCCGACGTGAGTTCGGCGGTGCTGTTGTCGACCTCCCGTACGGCCGCGCCCGCGCTCCTGGCCTCAAGGACGAGCTGGTCGTTGTCCCCTGTGACGTTCACGACGAGTTGCCGGCTGCCGGTGTCGTAGTAGGAGCCGGCGAAGGCGTCACCGAGCGCTCCGGCGAGCTGGGCGGCGAGGTCCGAGGCGTCCTGCGCCTTGAGCGTGCGCGGCGCGACCTGCTCCGCGGCGGTGTCCTGGGAGGCGTTGGCGTTCGGCAGCAGGACGGCCGCGGCTCCGAGCGCCACGACACCGCCCGCCACTATGGCGGCCTTGCGCTTCGGGATTCGCTGGTGACTCAACCTTCTCGACCTCCTGGGACGGGCTCCGCCGCCGTGCGCGGCGGTGGTGGGGGGCGCCTGGCTGGCCACTGGTACGCACGGGGCGCACGCGGCGTTCAATCCCCAATCCCCAACTCACCGGCGCCTTCGTCCCCCTGGCCCGCGCCTCGGTCCCGCGGGCCGGCGCCCTTCCGCACGGCTCCTCATGGACGGCGGCGGGCGGCTGCGTGAGCTGGTGCGGTGGCGGTTGGCGTGGGCCAAGCGCTCACCGGCGGTCGACCTCGTCGGAGACCACGGAACTCAGACCGTCGGTGCACAGCAGGTACCGGTCACCGGCCCGCGTCTCCCGCACCGACAGGTCCGGTTCGACGGCGTCGGCCCGCCCCAACGCGCGGGTACGCAGCCCTCGTTGGGGATAGACGAAGGCATGTTCGAGAGTGCCGCGCTCGGGCTGACCGGGTCGAGCCGCACCAGACACTGGCCGGCGGGCAGCCCCCCATATCGACGGGTCGCGCAGCTGGGCGGCGAGGTCGGTCACATTGCCCTGGACGCCGGACAACGGCTCCAGATGGTCGTACCGGCTCACCCCGATCAGTACGGCGGCGGATCTCGCGGGTGACGCCGAGGTGTCCACGTCGGCGGCCCTACTCGTCGAGGGCGGCCAGCAGTCGGGCAGCGGTCTCGGCGTCCTGCCCGGACAGGGTGATCCTGGTGCCGTTCGAGCCGTTCGAGCATGTGTCGACACACACAGTGGCACAACGCGCCCGGCTCGCACAGTCGTTCGGCGCGGGGGCGCCGCGGGGCGGAGGACGGTCGGAGCGCCGGTCAGGCGTCGGCGCCCGGGATCGCCGCGCCGGACGGGAAACCGGCGGCGACATACCCCTCGTAGAAGCCCTGCCACGGGGCGCCGGGCCCGGCGTGCGGGCCCTGGAAACGGTCGCCGCGCGCCTTGGCGTCCAGGGCGGAGAGGCAGACCTCCCAGCCGGCGCCGTTGCGGGCGGCGGTGTCCGTGGCGACCAGGACGTTGGTGAGGGTGAAGCGGGTGCGCCTGTCGTCCAGCGCCTCCAGGTCGAAGTGCAGTTCGTCGCCGCCCCACTCGAACGACAGATGGCGGGGTGCGTCGACGGCGATGATCCGGCCGGGGTGGTCCGCCATGCCGGGGTCGCCGGAGAAGGTGACGGCTCCGCCGGGCCGCAGGTCCATCTCGGCGCGGGAGGGGAACCAGCCGGCGAGTTCGTCGGGGTCGGTGACGAAGTGCCAGACGCGGTCGATCGGGTGGTCGTAGTCACGGCGGAACCGGATCGCCGGGCGGCCGTCGTCGAGGGTCAGATAGGTGCCGGTGAGATCGGCGGTCATGGTGGATCAGTCCTTCGGTGGGGAGGTCAGTCCGTGGGTGGGGGTGACTCGGTGCGGTCCGACGGCGTACGGGCGGGTGGGGCGTCCGTCCTGCCGGACCGGGATTCCGACCCGGGCGACGCGGGGTCCGTCCCGGCCGACGCGGGGTCCGTCCCGTGATCGGGCGTGTCGAGGCGGTGGCCGAGGGCGTCCAGGCTGCGGTTCCACAGTTCGCGGTAGGGCGTGAGCCAGGTGTCGAGGGCGGCGATGGGCGCGAGGTTCAGGGCGTAGACACGGCGTTGCGCGTCCTGCCGTACCCGGACCAGTCCCGCCTCGCGCAGCACTTTCAGATGCTTGGAGGTGCTCGGCTGGCTCAGCCCGGCGCGCTCCACGATCTCGCCGACCGTCCTCGGCCGCTCCAGGAGCAGCGCGACGATGGCCCGCCGATGGGGATCGGCGAGGGCGGCCCAGAGCGCGTCGTCGGACATGAGGCCAATATGCCTCGCGAGTTATATTCCAGTCAAGGCATGTAGGGCGCGGAGCCCTGTCGGGGTCGGCGGGCGGCCCCACTCCGCCCACCGACCCCCTGTGCGAGATCGCCACCCCGTGACAGGGGCCCCTTCTTCCCCCACGCGGACCCCCTTGCCGCGCCCACGGGAACCGGCGACCTCGGCCCTGCGGAAGGACCACGAGAGACGGGTCTCTCCAGCCCTTCCGGCCAGGAGGGCGTGAGTCTGCCGAGTCCGGCGCGGAAACTCATCTCGACCCCATGGATTTCAGTAACCTTGCGTATTGAATCAGTGGCGTGAAGTCACGGAGCCGGAGCGGCGCCACCGCGATTTCACGCGGTTCTTGATCGTCGGCGCTGGCCGGATAGCCGCTTTGTCCAGGCTCTTTAATCGGCCTGAAACATTCCGATTCCGCTCTCGGCGGATAACCTCCGCCGCGCCTTGTTTTCCACCCGCTACGGAGTAATCGTCATTACATGATTACTTCAGAGCAGATCGAGAAAGTACGCGGCTGGTTCGCGGGCCGGCTGCCGGAGGATCTCTTCGAGGAGGTGACCGAGGTGACGGTCGACCGCGAGGAGATCACCGTGATCGGCCGCATTCCCGAACCCCGGCTCACCGAGGGCGCCTCGGCCACCGAGCGCGAGGCGGCGGCGCAGGGCCGCATCCAGGAATTCCGGGAGCGCACTCGCGAGGCCCGGGTGACGGTCGCCCGCGAGGCGGAGCAGCGTTTCGGCCGCAAGGTGTCCTGGGGCGTGGTCTGCGGCACCGAGCGCGCCCTGTTCACGCATGTCGCGGCCCCCGTGATGACCCGCCTGCGCCAGCCCGAGCGCCAGGTCCTGGACACCCTCATAGCGGGCGGCGTGGCCCGCAGCCGCAGCGAGGCCCTGGCCTGGTGCGTCCGCCTGGTGCAGCGCCACGCGGACGACTGGCTGGCGGAGCTGCGCACATCCCTGGAGCAGGTGCACCGGGTGCGCTCCCAGGGCCCGGACGCGAACACGTCCTGAGCACGGGAGGCTTCACCGGGGGCGAGTGACCGTCCCGGCGATTGCCGGTGCCGGGGGTTGCGTCGGCGCCCTGACGCTGTCGGGGTCGGCCGGGAGGCGGGGCCGACGCCGTCCCGGCCGGGCGAGCCGGCCCAGGCGCTGAGGAGAGCCGCCGCCAGGCGGGACCGACGCCGGGACCGACGCCCTCCGCCACGCGGGACCGACGCCCTCCGCCCGCTGGACGCGACCGCACCTACTCGCCGGTATCCGCCCGGGTGGCGGGGTCGCGCCGCGCCTCTCCCGCATCGGAGGTCATGGTCGATCCGACCGAGGCACCGAGGTGATCGACCCGCCTGCACCGCCCTCCACGACTATCAGATTTCTGTGTATTTACCCAGAGATCGTTCCGTAAGCTTGACCCCTTTCTCAGGATGCGAGTAGATCTCCGTCGTCCCCTCCTGAAGGAATGCCCGTGTCCTCTCCGTATCCCGCCCGCTCGTCCCGCCGCACTCTCCTGCGCGGTGCAGCCTCACTCGCCGTGGCCGGCCCCGCGCTGCTGCCCCTCGGTGCCACGGCCAGCGCCGCTCCGGCCGCCGTGCCTTTCCCCGACTTCACCGGGGTCACCCTCAAGATCCTTGTCAACTCCCCGCACATCGCCATGCATCGCACGGTCCTGGCACCGGTCTGGCAGCAACTGACCGGCGGCACGGTGGAGGTGACGTCCACCGACTACATACAGCTGACGGACCGGATCATCGACGACGTCCAGAGCGGGACGGCCGCGTTCGACATTTTCGATTACTACTACTACGGTCTGGGCGCGATCGCGGACGCGGGCGCGCTCGTCGATCTCACCTCCTGGATCAAGTCCCAACGCGACCTGAACACCAAGGACTTCCTGCCGTCCATCTACGACGCCTACACCCTCCACGACGGACGCCGCTACGGCCTGCCCTACGACGGCGACCAGCATCTCGTCTTCTACAACCGCGAACTCCTCGACGCGTACGGCCTCCAGCCCCCGGCGACCTGGGACCAGTTCGACTCCGTGGCCGCGAAGATCACCCAGGGCGGGGCGGGCGAGCACTACGGCGCGGTGCTCCAGCGCCAGCCGCACGTGATGGGGCTCGGGTGCTGCTTCATCAACCGGCTCATCGGGTACGGCGGCGATCTCGTCGACAGCTCGGGCCGCCCGACGCTCACCACGGACGCGGCCGTCGCCGCCGCCCGGCATCTGGTCGAGGTCGTGCCCTCCTCGCTGTACATCTCGCCGGATCAGCCCAGCTTCGACCCCGCCACCAACGCGTTCCTCGCCGGGCAGCTCGGGCTGATCGAGTCCTGGACCGGCCTGGCGCGGCGGGCCGACGACCCCGCGCTGTCGCAGATCGCCGGGAAGTGGGGCGCGGTTGCCCTGCCGCTCGGCGGCCGTAACCGGCGCCGCCGCACACCCCTCAACGGCGGTTACGCACTCGGCGTGTCCTCGGCGTCCAGCAAGCGCACGGCGGCGCTGGCCTACATCAAGTGGGCGACGAGCAAGGAAACCATGCTCTGGGAGACCACCCAGAAGAACAGCGCCATCGACCCCAACCGCACCAGCGTGCTGAACTCGGCGACCTACGGTGCGACCACCCCGACCGCCGTCGAACTGATCCGCTCCGGACTGCGCGGCACCCCGGTCGTCTGGCCCAAGGGCCCGGCCGACCCCGCCAACCTCCAACTCCTCTCCGACGAACTCGCCCTGGCCGTGGCGGGCGGGCAGACCGCCACCCGCGCCCTGCGCAACGCACAGGCGGGCTGGCAGCGGTAGGAGGCCGGACACACCGGGACCCGAAGGACCGTCAGCGGTCGGGCGCGTCGGGCTCGCCCGCCCACTGACGGTCCGCGAGGGCCATCGGGCCCGCCGGACCGTCAGGCCACCGGGACGTCGGGACGTCGGGACGCTGGGCCACCGGATCGCCGGGCGTCCGAACTGCCGCACTCCAGAAGCGCCGGGAGTCCGGACCACCACCCCACCACCGCCCCGCCAATCCCCCTCAGCCGCGTGGATACGATCATCGGCATGACGGCATCCGAACCCACCATCCTCGCCACCTCCGGCGGTCATCGCGCCGGCACCCGTACCCGCGTGCTGTTCGACTCGCTGGTCCATCACGCCGTGGACCTCTCCGGGGCGCACGGCCGGCGGCCGCGCGTGATGTACGTCGGCACGGCCATCGGCGACGCCGAGCACTTCACCTCCCGGATGACGGAGGCGGCGCGGATCGCGGGGTTCGATCTGACGCCGCTGCATCTGTTCCCCATGCCCAACGTCGACGACATCGAGGCGGCGGTGCTGGAACAGGACGTCGTCTGGGTCATGGGCGGCTCGGTGGCGAATCTGCTGGCGGTGTGGCGGGTGCACGGCCTGGACCGGATCATGCGCCGCGCCTGGCAGGAGGGCGTCGTGCTCAGCGGGGTCAGCGCCGGATCCCTGTGCTGGTTCCAGGGCGGCGCGACGGACTCGTACGGGCCGCGACTGCGTCCGATCACCGACAGCCTCGGGCTGCTGCCGTACGGCAACGGGGTGCACTACGACGTCGACGCGGGTCGCCGGCCGCTGATCCACCGGCTGGTCGCCGACGGCACCTTCACCGAGGCGCACTGCACGGACGACGGGGTGGGGCTGGTCTACCGGGGCACGGAACTCGTCGAGGCGGTGACGGAGGTGGCGGGCAAGGGCGCCTATCTGGTCCGGCGGGAGGGCGACGCGGCGGTGGAGGAGCGGATCGAGCCCCGCCCGCTGCCCACAACCCCGCACTGACCGCCGTACGGACAGGTCACCACGCCTCCCGGCCCCACACCTCCCCCGGCCGCCCGACTGCCTCACGGTCAACGGAATTCGCCCCTCAGGCTTGATTTCCGGTCATCGTGAGGGCAGAGTCCGGGGCACCGGCAGGTCACTGATCAGGTGAGGACGGTCCCATGAGCCACCATCTCGTCCCGAAGGAACCGCACCGGCTGTGGTCGGTCGAGCACGAGCCGGCGCTGGAGGTGGCGGACGGCGACACCGTGGAGTTCGAACTGACCGAGGCCACGGGCGGGCAGTTCACCCCGGAGTCGACGGCCGCCGTGGTGGCGGGGTTCGACTGGGACCGGGTGTATCCGCTCGCGGGGCCGATCCTGGTGAAGGGGGCGGAGCCGGGGGACGTGCTGGAGGTGGAGTTCCTTGAGATGCGGTCGGTGGACTGGGGCTGGACGGCGGTGCTGCCAGGGCTCGGACTGCTCGCCGACGACTTCCCGGACGCCCATCTGCACCTGTGGGACCTGACCGACGGGAGCAGCGCCGACTTCCTCGGGGTCGCGCGGGTGCCGATGCGGCCGTTCTGCGGGGTGGTCGGGGTCTGTCCCGATGTCACCGAGCCGCAGAACGTGCTGCCGCCGGGCCGCTTCGGCGGCAATGTCGACTGCCGGGACCTGGTGACCGGCACCAAGCTGTATCTGCCGGTGCAGGTGCCCGGCGCCCGGCTGGCCCTCGGGGATCCGCACGCGGCACAGGGCGACGGCGAGCTGTGCGTGAGCGCGATCGAGGCGTCGATGAGCGGGGCGGCACGGGTCCGGCTGCACAAGGGGCGCCGGATCACGGGGCCTCGGTTCGAGACGGCGGGCTCCCCCAGGGCCGGTGACGACCGGGCCGGCTACTACGCCACGATGGGCGTCGCACCGGACCTGATGACCGCCGCCCAGGACGCCACCCGCGCGATGATCGACCACCTCGGCACCACCTACGGGCTGGCCCCGGTGGACGCCTACGTCCTGTGCAGCGTGGCCGTCGACCTGCGGATCACCGAGGTGGTCGACGCGCCCAACTGGGTCGTGTCGGCGTATCTGCCGAAGGCGTTCTTCCCGGCGAGCGCCGGTTAGCCCCCGCGAGTCGTATCGTCCCGGTCCGCCGCCTCCACCGCCCTCGGTGACGATCCGGCGCTCTCGATGGACAGGGAGCCGGGGCCCGTCGGGGGCGTGTCGGTGCCCCAGCGCTGCGGGTCGGAGCCGTCGCGGACCTTGACGACGATGTCGGCGGCCAGGTCCCCGGTGGTGGGGGCGAGCGCGAGCCGGTCGTCCCAGCGGGGCAGGAGTTCGCCCTGGCCGGTGAGGTCGTAGCGGACGTCGTCGGCCCGGTCGGAGTCCTGGTCGGCGCAGCGGCCGAGGATCACCACCCCGGCGTCGGCGTGCGAGTCGAGACAGAGGTCCGGGGCCGCCACACTGCGCAGCAGACCGTCGGCCTCGTACGACCACTGCTGGGCCGGGGCCGCCGAGCACACGGCGAGTTCGGTCCCGGCGCCCGGCGCGGCGTCGCCGCGGACGGCGAGACAGGCGTCGGTGGCGGCATTGTGCAGCCGGGTCCGGTAGGGGGCGCCGGGCAGAGCGGCGGCGCCGGGCGGGGCGGAGGCACCGGAGCCCTGGGGGCCACCGCCGGGGGCGCCGTCCGAGGCGACCGGGTCGGCGGTGCCGCCGTCGCCCCACAGGGTCGCGGTCAGGACGACGGCCAGCAGCCCGGCAAGGACCAGGCCGACGCCGGTGATCAGGGCCCGGGGGGAGCGGACGCGGGCGGGGTCGGGGCGGCGCAGCGGGAGGGGGAAGCGGGAGACGATCCGGTGGCGTCCGCCGGGCATGCCGCGGCCGGGGCGGCGGGCGGGGTCGGTGCGGCCGGGGCGGGAGTCGCGGTAGCGGCGGGCGCCCCAGCCGAGGACGGCCTCGGCGAGGAGCAGGTCCAGCCCGCCCTCGAAATGGCTCAGTTGTTCGGCCGCGTCCCGGCAGTACCGGCACTCGGCGAGATGCTGCCGCACATCGGGCAGCAGTGCGCCGCCGCGGCGGATCGGAACGTCGAGAAGGCGGTTGTAGTAACCGCAGTCCTTGCTCGGGGCGAGTTCCCGGTGGGCGCGGACCAGGCCCTCGCGGAAGGTGTCCCGTGCCTGTTCGTGTCCCGCCGACGCGCTGTCGGGATCCAGGCCGAGCAGTGCGGCGGGAACGGATATCGGCTCCGCCTCGACCTCGTGGTGCCAGAGCAGGCACTGGGCGAGTCCGGTAAGACCCTTGAATGCGCGTTCGGCGAGCACCCGGTTTTCCGGCGTGAGTGACTTTGCCGTGCGCATGCCACGTCCGCCGGCCGGTTTCCGTACATCAGGGTGGACGGCGGCTATGCGGTCGTCGGCCGACCAGAGCCGGACGGTGTCCCGCACGGCCACCAGCAGGCGCGGGCGCAGTGCGACGGCCTGCTCGCCCAGTGTCAGCCGGTCGAGGACCTGGTGGAACGCGGCGCCCGTGACCATGTCCGCGAGGTCGGAGGACGCCGCCAGGCAGATCACGGCGTAGTCGTGGACCGGGCGCCAGTGGCGGGCGGTCAGCAGGGCGGTGGAATGGGCGACTTCCCGGTCCGTGCTGCCGCTGAGCCGGGCGGCGAGGGACTCATCGGATTCTCCGGGCATCCCGCCCGGCGGGGGGTAGGGCGGACGAGGGGGGTGGGGGGTGGGCACTGAGCGGATTCCTTCCCACGCACGCGTGACACACAGGATTTCAGGTCGCCGAAAAGGGGTCCGAGTTGGTCGGAGTTGGTGTGTACCTTTTTGGCGTGGTCGTGGGGAGTGCGAATTCGTCCGCGGTATGCCGGACTTCGGTATGCCGGACTTCGTTCACCGACGGGTGCCTGACCGGCCCCGTTCATTACCTCCCCTTGGGACGTAGACCCTCGCACAACTCACTCAGGGCCAACAAGGCACTTGAGCAACATCCATAACGCTGAGGGAAAGTCAGACTTCCGGAACCGCAGCCCACCCGGCGGGGATTTCCGCATTCTCCGCGCCCCGTGTGAATCCCGTGCACACATCGGCCGCCCCCGCACGCTCCCGGCGGGGCGTCGTGAGCGGTCCACTGGAGCCGGCCCCCTTCCCGCGAGGCCACGCGCAGGACGGCGGCTCTCCTGCGCGACACGGGCCGCCGGCCCCGATCACCCGCCCTCGGCCGGCGGCCCCGGGAAGGACACCCACGCGGCCCGCGCGAGGCGCTTCCCCGCTCACTCCGGCCGGTCGGCCACCGAGACGCGGGTGTCCCGGGAGTCGCGCCGGAAGCGGGCGGGCGGCATGGCCCTGGCGCGGCTGAACGCCCGGTTGAAGGCGTGGACCGAGGTGTAGCCGACGGCGCGGGCGACGGCCTCGACCGTGTCGTCACTGTCCCGCAGCCGTCGCGCCGCGAGGTTCATCCGCCACTGCGTCAGATACCCGCCCGGCGACTGGCCCGTGGCGCCCTGGAAGCGCCGGGTGAGCGTGGAGCGCGACACCGCCAGCGCCCGCGCCAGCGACTGCGTGGTCCAGGCCCGCTCCGGCTCCCGGTGCATCAGGGTCATCGCCTCGGCCACGAGCGGATCGGCCAGGGCCCCCAGCCAGGAGCCCCGGAGCAGTTCGGCGTGTCCGCTCAGCCAGCAGCGCAGCAACTGGACCAGGACGACATCCACCAGCCGGTCGAGGACGACCGCGCTCGCGGGCCGCGGGTCGGCGGTCTCCTCGGTGAGCAGACGTACGGTGCCGTCGAGCGCGGTGTTGGCGCGGTTGCCCCGGATGTGCACGATGGGCGGCAGCAGGGCGAAGACATGCAGGGACACCACGCGGTCATGCCGGTAGGAGGCTCCCAGGAGGTGGGTGCGCGGGGCGCCGGTGCCCAGCCGCAGCGCCTCTCCGGTGCGCCGCAGTTCGTCGATGAGCGCCAGGTCGCACTTCCGCGGCGCGCGGTCGGGCTCGCCCGCGATGCTGTGGGCGGCGCCCGTGGGCAGCAGCACCACATCGCCGGGCAGCAGCTCGACCCTCTCGGTCCCGCCGTCCCCCTGGGCGGCCACGGTGAGCCAGGCGCTTCCGGCGGTGACCGCGTACAGCACCGCGTCGGCGTTCTGCGCCCAGGAGACGGCCCAGTCCCGGCCGCCGTCGATCCGGACCGCGACGGTGCCGCGCACTCCGGCCACGGCAAGGGCATCAGCCAATACGTCCATCCGCCCACCCTACGGCCGCGAAGAAGCACATGACGCGGACCCGCATGACACAGACGGACACAGATATGCGCCGGGCAGGCATCGATCCACGCACCGGCAGCTCCTTACGGTGAAACCCGAGGCGCGATCACCGCCGCCTCCGGCAGACACCTCGGGCGACGGCCCGCCGACGAAAGGGAGCCCATGGCACCGACCGGAACACCACGGACCGAGACACCCACCGGCACGCTCACCGACACCGGCTTCACCGCACTGCGCGTCACCCGTGACGGCCCGGTCGCCACCGTCACCCTGGACAATCCCCCGGTCAACACGCTCGACGCGGCGCTGGTGAAGGACCTGTTCCAGGTGGCCCGCACGGCCGGGAACGACCCCGGGCTGCGGGTCCTGGTCCTGGAGTCGGCGAACCCGGAGTTCTTCTCGGCCCACGCGGACTTCACCTGGATGTCCCGGCCGGAGGAACTCATGGCGCTCGCGGACCCCGAGGGCGACCCACGCCTCAACCCGCTCCAGCAGCTGCACGAACGCATCCGCGCCCTGCCGCAGCTCACCGTCGCCAAGCTGCGCGGGCGGCTGCGGGCCGGGGGCGCCGAACTCGCCATGGCCGCCGACCTGCGCTTCGCCGCCCGGGGCGCGACCTGGCTCGGCCAGCCGGAGACCCGTATGGGCATCTTCCCGGGCGGCGGTGGCACCCAGTACCTGACCCGGCTCGTCGGACGCGCGCGGGCGCTGGAGATCGTCCTCGGCGCGGAGCTGTTCGACACCGACCTGGCCGAGCGCTACGGCTGGATCAACCGGGCCGTCGCCCCGGAGCGGCTCGACGCGTTCGTGGACGCGTTCGCCCACCGCGTCGCCGCGCTGCCGCCGGGCGTCGCCGGGGCCGCCAAGCGGGCCGTCGACGCCGCCGAGGCCGGTGGCCCCGTACCGGACCTGGCCGAGGAGGCCCGCGCGCACGCCGCGGTCTACCCCGCGCCGGACGCCGTCGTCGAACGGGTGGGCCGGGCCCTGGACGCCGGAGCCCAGACCGTCGCCGGCGAACTCGCGCTGGAGGAACTGCTCGACGGGCTGCCGTACCGGGGCCTGTGACGGTCGACGGATGACGGTCGACGGGGGACGGACGACGGGGGACGGACGACGGCTGACGGACGACGGACGACAGACGACAGACGACAGACGACAGACGACAGACGACAGACGACAGACGACCGTCAGATCTGCCAGGACCGCAGCCGGTCCGCCGCCCCGTACACATCCGTCTTGCTGTCGATCAGGTCCCGTACGAGGTCCACCAGGGCCCCGTAGGGCGGGTCCATGCCGACGCCGCTGACGAACATGTAGGCGACGGCGGTCGCGCAGGCGAAGCGGGCGTTGGCGGCGGGGAGGGGTTTGAGCAGGGCGAGGGTGTGCAGCAGGGCGGCGGCACGCCAGGCCGGGTCTGAGTCCACGCCGAGCCGGGGCGGATCGACGCGATGCCTGGCGACGGCGGCGACCAGGGCGGAGAAGTCGTTGACGGTCGGCTGGTCCGGCAGCACCTCTTCATGCCGCTGGAGCAGCCAGGGGACATCGATGTGGATGACAGGGACGGCGGTCATCGATCAGCCGACCCTCCCCGCGCCCTTGGCGAACGGTTCGTCCTCCGGGAACGCCGCCGCGAATTCGTCCGCGTGGGACGCGAAGAACTGGCGGAACGCCTCCGCCCCCTCCTGCAACGCCCGATGCCGCGCTATGTCGGCAGCGGCGGCCTCGCGCACGAGCGCCTTCATCGACGTACCGCGCTCCTTGGCGATCTGCCGGAGATCCTCCAGTTCGCGGTCACTGAACTCCACGTTGAGAGCTGGCATGCCCCAACGGTACCGCCGGGGTACTCAACCGTAAATATCGCCAGGTCACAGCGCCTGCGAGACGGTACCGGGAGGGGGCGGTCCACTGGGCACCCGGGGGCACTCGATGAGACCTGGGTCACACACTCCGGCTCCATGTCACATTCCGGCACCCCGGATCCCTCCCAGTGAGGAGCGAGCGCACCGCTGCGGAGGGATACGTAATGTCCGACCCATCTGTACCCGGCACCGCCGATCCCGCCCGGGGCGAGCGGGTGGCCGACTGGTTCGACGGGCGGCTCGGCGTCCACACGCTGGGCAGGCGGTATCTGCGCAAGGTCTTCCCCGACCACTGGTCGTTCCTGCTCGGCGAGATCTGTCTCTACAGCTTCGTGGTGCTGATCCTCACGGGCGTATGGCTCACCTTCTTCTTCCATCCGTCGATGAACGAGGTGGTGTACGACGGCAGTTATGTGCCGCTGAACGGGGTGCGGATGTCCGAGGCGTACGCCTCCACGCTGGACATCTCCTTCGAGGTGCGCGGCGGTCTGCTGATCCGGCAGTTGCATCACTGGGCCGCGCTGATCTTCGTCGCGGCGATGCTGACGCACATGATGCGGCACTTCTTCACCGGCTCGTTCCGCAAGCCGCGCGAGGTGAACTGGCTGTTCGGCTGGCTGCTGCTGTTCCTCGGGATGTTCGAGGGGCTGTTCGGCTATTCGCTCCCCGACGATCTGCTGTCGGGCACGGGCCTGCGGTTCGTGGCGGGCGCGCTGCTGTCGGTGCCGATCGTGGGGACGTATCTGACGTTCTTCCTGTTCGGCGGGGAGTTCCCGGGCGACGACATCGTGGGGCGCTTCTACTCGCTGCACGTCCTGGTGGTGCCCGGGATCATGGCGGCGCTGGTGGTGGCGCACATCCTGCTGGTCGTCCATCACAAGCACACCCAGTTCCCGGGCCCCGGCCGCAGCGAACGCAATGTGATGGGCGCGCCGTTCATGCCGGTCTATCTGGCGAAGGCGGGCGGGTTCTTCTTCCTGGTGTTCGGGGTGCTGACGGTGATCGCGGCGGTGGCGACGGTGAACCCGGTGTGGAGTTATGGACCGTTCCGCGCCGATCAGGTCTCCACGGGCGCCCAGCCCGACTGGTATCTGGGCTTCGCCGAGGGGCTCGTCCGGGTGATGCCGGGATGGGAGGTCAACCTCTGGGGGCACACACTCGTCCTCGGGGTGCTGATCCCGGTGGTGGTCTTCCCGCTGCTGCTGGTCTTCATCGGGGTGTATCCGTTCATCGAGGCCAGGGTCACCGGGGACCGGCGCGAACACCATCTGCTGGACCGGCCGCGCGACCGGCCGGTGCGCACGGCGATCGGCGCGGCCTGGATCAGCCTCTATCTGGTGCTGCTGGCGGGCGGCGGCAACGACATCGTGGCGACCCAGCTGCATCTGTCCATCAACACGGTGACCTGGGCGGTGCGGATCGGCATCCTCGCCGTCCCGGCGGCGGTCTTCGTGATCACCCGCCGGATCTGTCTGGGCCTGCGGCTGCGCGACCGGGAGCTGGTGACGCACGGGCGGGAGACCGGCCGGATCGTACGGCTGCCGCACGGCGAGTACGTCGAGGTCCACGAGCCGCTCGACCCGGCCCGGCGCCACACCCTGACCGCGCACGAACGGGCCGGGGACGGCGGCCCCGGACACGGCCCCGGAGACGGCCCGGGAATCGGCTCCGCGGTCGACTCCGCTGTCGGCTCCGCGGTCGGCTCCGGGCACGATGCGGGGCAGGAGACCGGACACCCGGCCGACGGCGAGGGGGGTTCGCCGAGCGGAATTCGGGTCCGTAACTGAGCGCGAAAAGACAGATTTTGACGGTACGTCATTTTGGATCGGGCCGGTTTCCGGTGTACGGCCGTGCCTCGTACACCGGATCGGCCGGTTCCCCTCCTTGACCTGCCGGGGAATTCCGGTCGGCGGGCCTTGTAGCTTGCCGCTCGGGATGCGACGGAACGCACTACGCTGGAACTCAAGTGACGCACCTGTTCACCGTGAGTGTGCGTGTAGGAGTGGCGCCGATGAGCCCGGACAATCCGTTCGACGATGCCGCGACGGCGCGGGCTGTCATCGACGCCCACGGCGATCTGGTGGAGTGGAACGAAGGGGCCCGCAGGCTGCTGGGCTGGACCGCCGCCGAGGTCGTGGGCCGTCCGGCCGCGGCGCTGCTCGACGGCCCTCCCCCGGCCCCGAAGACCGCGCGCTGGCATGGAACGCTCACTTTGCGCCACCGCGACGGCCGTACGCTCCCGGTGTGGCTGCTCGCCCACCGCCGACGGCCCCAGGAGGGCGGCGCCGTCGAGTATCTGGTGGTCACGCCCCTGGCGGACACCGGGCCCCGTGACCCGGACGACCCGCTGGACACGGCCGTGCTCACCCAGTCGCCCTGTGCCGTCGCCATCTGCGACGAGCAGCTGCGGCTGCGCAACCTCAACGACGCCATGGCCAAGATCATCGGCCTGCCCGCCGAGCACATCCGGGGCCTGCGGCCCGCCGAGGTCGGCGGCACGCCGGAGGCCGAGGACCTGGAGCGGAGGCTGCACGAGGCACTCACCACCGGCGAGGCCCTGGACGTCGAGATGTGGATGCCCGCCGGCGGCACCGACCGGGCGCGGGCCTGGCTCACCCGCATCGCGCCGGTCACCGACGCCCGGGGCCGGGTGCGGGGCGTGTGCCTGGCGGCGCACGACGTCACCGAGAACCACTTCACCCGCGACCGTCTGCAACTCCTCAACGAGGCGAGCGTACGGATCGGCTCCACCCTCGACCTCACCCGCACGGCGCAGGAGCTGGCGGACTTCTGTGTCCCCGTGCTCGCCGATTTCGTCAGCGTCGATCTGCTGGACCCGGAGGACTACGGCGGTGAGCCCCCGCTCCGGCTGACCGCCCCGCTCGATCTGCGCCGCGCCGCCCACCGCTCGATCACCCCGGGCACCCCCGAGGCCACGGTCAAGCCGGGCGAGATCGACCGCTATCCGGCGGCCTCCCCGCACGCCTCCTCGCTGACGGCCGGTCACACGGTCATCGCCTCCGTCGCGGCGGGCGATCTGGATCCCTGGCTGGCCACCGCCGTGCTGCGCAGCGAGCGCGTGCGGCGGATCGGGGTGCACGCCACGATGTCGGTGCCGGTCCGGGCCCGGGGCATCACTCTCGGCGTGGCCGTCTTCACCCGTTTTCGACGCCCCGACCCGTTCACCGAGGACGATGTCCTGCTCGCCGAGGATCTGACCGCGCGGGCCGCGGTCTGTCTGGACAACGCCCGCCGCTACGCGCGCGAGCGGCACACCGCCCTGGCCCTCCAGCGCAGTCTGCTGCCGCGCAACCTGCCCCGCACGGCCGCCGTCGACGCGGCCTCCCGCTATCTGCCGGCCGCGCGGGCCGGGGTCGGCGGTGACTGGTTCGACGTCATCCCGCTGTCCGGGCTGCGGGTCGCCATGGTGGTCGGGGATGTGATCGGGCGGGGCATCAGCGCGTCGGCCACGATGGGCCGGCTGCGCACCGCCGTACGCACCCTCGCCGACATCGATCTCGCGCCCGACGAGCTGCTCACCCACCTCGACGATCTGGTGCTGCGGCTGTCGGAGGAGTCGGCCGGTGAGGCCGCCAACCCGGGTGAGGTGGGGGCCAGTTGTCTGTACGCGGTGTACGACCCGGTGTCGCGGCGCTGCACCATGGCCAGCGCGGGGCATCCGGCGCCGCTGCTGATGCCGCCCGGCGGGGAGCCCAAGGAGGTGGAAGTGCCGGAGGGTCCGGCGCTCGGGGTGAACGGGCTGCCGTTCGAGAACGCGGAGCTGTATCTCGCCGAGGGCAGCGTGCTGGCGTTCTACACGGACGGGCTGCTGGAGTCCAAGGGCCGCCCCCACGCGGAGGGGCTGCGGCTGCTGCGCCGGGCGCTCGCCGACACCGGCGGTTCGCTGGACGAGATCTGCGACCACGTCCTGCACACCCTGCTGCCGCCGGGCGGCTCCTACGACGACGTGGCGCTGCTGCTGGCCCGCACCCGGGGCCTGGCCCCGGCCCGGGTCGCCACCTGGGACATCCCGGCCGACCCCGCGCTGGTCGCCCCGATCCGCAAGCAGGTCGTGCGGCAACTGGGCACCTGGGACCTGGAGCAGGCGTCCTTCACCACCGAACTGGTGGTGAGCGAACTGGTCACCAACGCCATCCGCTACGGCTCGCACCCGATCCGGCTCCGGCTCATCCATGACACGGACACCCTGATCTGCGAGGTGTCCGACACCAGCCACACCGCCCCGCACCTGCGCCGCGCCCGTACCTGGGACGAGGGCGGCCGCGGCCTGCTCCTGGTCGCCCAGCTCACCCAGCGCTGGGGCAGCCGCCACACCCCCGAGGGCAAGACGATCTGGGCGGAACTGGCCCTCCTCGACGAGCCCTGAGCCGAGCCCGGTGCCCGGGGTGCTCCGGCGTGGGTGGTGACGCTCAGCGTCCGCCCCGGCCCCCGCCGTCGCCCCCGCCGCCTCCGCCGTCCCCGCCGCCCCCGTCATGGTCGTCGTCGGATCCGTCGCAGTAGTGGTACGGGTAGCAGGGGTACGCGGTGGAGGGCTGGGCGCTCGGGGGCGGGGTGGTCGCCGGTGGGGTGGCCGGGGGTGGGGTGGTGGTACGGGCGGGCGTGGGGGTCGGCTTCGGTGTGGGGGTGTTGGTGGGCGTGGGGGTGGTCCCGAGTGGGCGGTCCAGGCCGCCGACCGTGTCCCAGTTGACGGCCGCCATCCGCAGATCGGGGCCGGAGGTGTCGAAGACCCAGCGCTGGGCCTGGCCGCCGTCGCGCAGTTTGACCATGAGCGTGCCCGAGCCGTCCGTGGCGGCGGGGGCGAGCGCGAGGTCCTGGTCCCAGCGCGGGATCAGGGCGCCCTGGCGGCTGAAGTCGTAGCGGACGGCCTTGGCGTCGGTGCAGGCGGCGAGCCGTACGGCGTGCCCGATGCGGGAGTCCACGCACAGGCCGGGGTCGGCGGCGCTGCGCAGCAGTCCGTCGGTCTCGTACGACCACTGCTGGGCCAGGTCGTCGCCGCAGGGGGCGAGTTCGGTCCCGGCGTCCTTGGCGACCTGGCCGTCCGCGGCGGTGAGGCAGAGCCCGGAGGCGACGTTGTGGAGCCGGCCGCGGACATCGCTCTCGGGTGCGGAGGCGTTCTCGAAGCCGGACGGGTCGTCGGAGGGTTCGGCCGGGTCGGTGTCGGGGGTCCCGGTGGCGACGGGGGTGCCCTCGCCGGAGCCGTTCGCGGCCCACAGGCCGAGCGGGAGGGCGACGAGCGCGCTGACGGTGAGGAGCGCGGCGGCCCGGTTGCGGCGCCGGGCGGCGGCGCGGCGGGCGGCGACCCGGGGCGCCGGGGGGCGCGGGGCGGGGATCGCGGTCGGGACGGCCGCGAGGGACTCGGCGGCGGGCGCGTGCCGGGGGGCGGGCATGGCGCCGAGGGCGGTGTCCGCCGGGCGGGGCGGGAGGTCGGCGGCGTGGGCCTGCCCGGTGGCGCTCGGGTGGGCGGCACGGGCGGCGACGTAGGGCCGGGCGCCCCAGCCCAGGACCGCCTCGGCGAGGAGGACGCCGAGGTCGGTGTCGAACCGGCGGAGCTGGTCGGCGGCGTTCCGGCAGTGCGGACAGGCGTCGAGGTGGGTGCCGAGGTCGGGGTCGATCCCGGTGCCGCCGCGCCGGCAGGTGACGTCGAGCATCCGGCTGAAGTGGCCGCAGCGCGGGGAGGGCGCGAGTTCGTGGTGGGCCTGGACGCATTCGGCGCGCAGGCGTTCCCTGGTCCGGCGCAGTTCCCTGTCCGCGCCCGCCTCGTCCAGGTCGAGCAGGGCGGCCGGGACCGACAGCGGGTCGGACTCGACCTCGGTGTGCCAGAGCAGACAGCGGGCCGCCTCGGGGAGGCGCTGGAACGCCACCGCGATCAGCCGTCGTTCGGTGGACGGCGGCAGGGGGACCGGCCCGCGCCGGTCGGTGTCGCCGCGCAGTTCGGGGGCGAGCATCGCGCGTCTGCCGTCGGTGCCCCATTCCGCCGCTATGCGGCGTACGGTGATCAGGAGTCGCTGGCGCCACAACGGTGACGGGCCGCCGTGCACCGGCAATTGGCCGAAGAGCCTGGTGAACGCGGCCGTGGTGAGTATTCCGGCGGCCCGGGAACCATCGGTGCACAGACGCGCGTAGGCGAAGGCCGCTGTCCAGTGCCGGTCGAGCAGTTCGCCGACGGGATGGGGAACGGGGTCCGGGGAATTCGACGAACCTGCGTCGAGCACGGCTGCATTCCTCTCAAAAGGACATGCGGCGAACGCAGAGTCCGCGCACCAACTGCGCACACTTTCGCACAGGGCACCAGACGGAACAAGAGACGTCTTCACCTTCCCGAACCTTCCCGAGACCCGGAATTACCGGGCGCGGGAACCTATTTGATCCCGCGTCAATTCATCGGGGGCGGTCCCTATGCACAAGTGCCGTTCACCGGCTCCGGTACCGACAAGAAATCAGCGCTATGTCGACATGGGAATTCGACGTCAATCGTTTTCGGCTGCCGCAGAAGTCCGGGGCGTTTGCGGGGGTGCTTGCGAGGTGTTTGCGGGGTGTTCAGCGGTGCGGCCGGTGGGCGGCCCGGTACGCGCCCGGGGGGACGCCGTAGCGGCGGTGGAAGACCCGGTTGAAGTGGAAGGGGCTGGCGAAGCCCGAGGTCACGGCGACCCGTTCGACGGGCAGATCGCTGCTCTCCAGCAGCCGGGCCGCGTACTGGAGCCGGGTCTCGCGCAGGGCCCGCATCGGGGACTCGCCGAGCTGCTGGGCGAAGAGGTGGGCGAACCGGGAGGGCGAGAGGGCGACGGCGGCGGCCAGGGAGGCGACGGTGTGCGCGGCGCCGGGGTCGGCGGCGATGACGGCCTGCGCGCGCAGCAGCCGTACGTCGATGCCGGGTGCGGTGGGGGCGGCGCGGGCGGTGCCGGTGGCGAGCAGGACCGCTTCCTCCAGCGCGCCCAGGGCCAGCTCGGTGGTCAGGGCGCCGTGCGCGACGGCGACCGTCTCACCGCAGTGCGGTCGCGGGCCGCCGGGTGGCGCGAGGGCGCCGGGTGGCCGGGGCGTGGCGGAGGGGTCGCCGCTCCAGCGGGCGTCGGCGAGCAGCCGCAGGAACGCCGACTCCACCCGGCCGTGCAGTGCGGCCGCGACCGGCGCCACGAGATAGACGCCGTCCCCGGCCTCGTAGGGGCGCAGCCAGCCCAGCCAGGACGCGCGGGCGCGGCAGTGCGCCCACCAGAACCGCCAGTGGCGGGCGCGCGGGGCCACGCTGTAGAGCTGCCGGACGCCCGGCGCGAGCGCCACCAGCTCGCCGGGGCCGGTGCGTACCTCGGTGCCGCCCTGGCGCAGCCGGCCGCGCCCGCCGGTCGTCCAGGTGAACAGCCAGCTGTCGGCGCCGCCGGGCCGGCTGACGGTGTAGCCGGGGCCCTGGTCGTAGTGCCCGGCCACCACCAGGCCGGGCGGCGGGGAGGGATTGCCCGGGGCGGCAGCCACGGACAATTCGTCAGCGCTCATGGACATCCTCCCGTACGGTCCGCCGACCTAGCGTGACGTGTGCAGGGACGCCGGACCGAGGGAGCGCAGCATGACAGCCACGGACAACGGCACCGCCGACACCGCCGGCCCTTCCATCCTGACCCAAACCGAGCTGGCCAGCTTCCAGGACGGCTTCCTGGTGGTACGGGGTCTGTTCGGGTACGCCGAGGTCGATCGGCTGTGCGAGGAGTTCGCGGCGCTGCGCGCGGCCGGTCCGGTGCCGGGGCACTTCGAGCCGGGGCGGGGGGCGCCGGGCGATCCGCTGGCCGAGTATCCGCGGGTGATGCAGCCGCACGAGATCAACGCCCGCGCGCGGGACATGCTGCTGGACGCCCGGTTGCGGACCGTGCTGGAGGTGCTGGTGGGCGAGGAGGTGCTGGCCGCGCAGAGCATGTTCTACTTCAAGCCGCCGGGCGCCCGGGGGCAGGCGCTGCACCAGGACAACTTCTATCTGCGGGTCGAGCCGGGCACCTGTGTGGCGGCGTGGGTGGCCTGTGATGTCATCGACCAGGACAACGGCGGCCTCCAGGTGGTGCCGGGCACCCACCGGATGGACCTGTTCTGTCCGGAGACGGCGGACGAGGAGCTGTCCTTCGCGCGGGAGTACGTGCCGCCGCCGCCCGGTCTGACGCCGGTACCGGTCGACATGGCACCGGGTGATGTCCTGTTCTTCAACGGCAGCCTGGTGCACGGCTCCCAGCCGAACCGCACCGCCGACCGCTTCCGCCGCTCCTTCATCGGCCACTACGTGGGCCGCTCCACGCGGCGCATCGGCGCCTACTACCGCACCCTGACCCTGCGCGGCGAACGGGTCCCGCTCCCGCCGAGCGAGGGGGCGGGCCCGTGCGGGACGGAGTTCACGCCCCGGGGCCCGCACTGAGACGGACCCGCTGCGCTCAGGAAGGGCCCCGGCGTTCGAGCAGGTCGAGGGCGAGCGCCCACCCGAACGCCGGGCGGCGGCCTTCCGGGTCCGGGTCCGGGGCCGTACGCCTCGCGCAGGGTGGCCACGCGTTGGGCGGCGGGACGGGCGGGGATCGCCCGGGCTGCGCCAGGCGGAGCGGATCGGGCGGCCGGTGCGCTCCTCGACGGCGGCGGTGTCGAAGAAGCCGACCGTCATGGCCACGGGCGTGGCGATGACCCCGGCCTCCCAGCCGCGTTCCTGCGCGGCGGCGATCAGCTCACCGACGTCCGCCGCGATCCCGGCGGCACAGACGACGACGTAGCGGAAGGGCTTCTCGCCCGGAACTCGTGAACGTGGGCACCTACTGGACCGGGAAGGACGCCCCGCGTTCCGCTTCCGGGCGGGGGCCGTGGATGCGGCGGTCGTGCTGCTCGATGGGGACGTCGTTGATGCTGGCCTCGCGGCGGGTCATCAGGCCGTGCGTGTCGAACTCCCACAGCTCGTTACCGTACGAGCGCCACCAGCGACCGTCGGCGTCCCGGCACTCGTACTGGAAGCGCACGGCGATGCGGTCGCCGTCGAAGGCCCACAGGTCCTTGCGCAGCGCGTAGTCGATCTCGCGCGCCCATTTGGCGGTGAGGAACGCGGTGATCTCGGCGCGGCCGGTGAGAAAGATGTCGCGGTTGCGCCAGACGGAGTGCTCGGAGTAGGCGAGGGCGACTCTGTGCGGGTCGCGGGTGTTCCAGGCGTCCTCGGCGGCCTGGACCTTCCGGGCGGCGGTCTCGCGGGTGAAGGGCGGCAGGGGCGGGCGGTCCATGGCTGCTCCTCGAAGGTGAGAGAACGTGCGTTCTCCGCTCGTCCGCTACCGTAGAGAACGGTCGTTCTCCAGGTCAAGGAGGGGCAGTCGATGTCGATGGACGGCGCAGCCGCCGTGCGGGAACGGGCGCTGGACGCCGCCGAGGAGCTGTTCTACGGGCGGGGGGTGCGGGCCGTCGGGATGGACGCCGTGCGGTCGGCCTCGGGGCTCTCGCTCAAGCGGCTCTATCAGCTGTTCCCGTCGAAGGAGCTGCTGGTCGAGGCGTATCTGGACCGGCGTGACACGCGCTGGCACGGGCGGCTCGCGGAGTACGTCGAGCGCCGCGAGGACCCGGACGAGCGGATCCTCGCGGTCTACGACTGGCTGGAGATCTGGTTCGCCGAGGAGGGCTTCCGGGGGTGCGCGTGGATCAACGCGTACGGGGAGCTGGGGGCGACCTCCGCCGGGGTGGCCGAGCGGGTGCGGGCGCACAAGGAGGCGTTCCGCGGCCGGCTCGCCGATCTGGTGGCCGGTGCCGGGCGGCCCCCCGCGCTGGTGTGGCCGCTGTTCCTGCTGGCGGAGGGCGCGATGGTCACTGCGGGCATCGAGGGCGGCACCGGGCCGGCCGCCCGCGCCCGGGAGGCGGCCCGGCTGCTGCTGGGCTGAGGTCAGGCCAGCGCCGTGACCGCCTCCCGCGCCCGGGCGAGCGAGCGGGCGGCCAGCTCTTCGAGCCCGGCCAGCTGCGGTATGACGTCGACGCGGGTCAGTTCGGCGGCCACGACACGCAGGTCCGTGACGCCGAGATGGCCGAAGTAGGCACGCAGGTACGGCGTCTGGAAGTCGTAACCCTCGCGCGGGGTGCCGGGGCCGTAGGCGCCGCCCCGGGCCAGCACGGCCACCACCCGGGTCCCGGCCAGCAGGCTCTCGCCGGAGTCGGGGTCGGTGAACGCGCCGGGGAAGGTGATCCGGTCGATCCACGCCTTCAGGGCGGCGGGCACCGAGAAGTTGTACATCGGGACGCCGAGCAGCAGCGTCCGCGCCGCCCGGAGTTCGTCGATCAGGGGGCGGGTGCGGGCCCACTCGCGCTCCTCGGCCGGGTTCGCGATCAGCGCGGGCACCTTGTCCGGCGGGACGAGGCCCTCGCGCTCGACGCGGCGGCCGAGCGTGGTGTAGGCGGCGGTCAGCGGCGGCACCGGATCGGCCGCCAGGTCACGGTGGCGGACCCGGTCACCGTGCCGGGCCCGCCAGGCGGCCACGAACCGCCCGGTGAGCTGCCGGCTCACGGAGTCGGCGGGCGTGTCGGCACTGGCGTCGATGTGCAGCAGGGTCGTGGTCATCTGTGGTCACCTCGATGGTCGTGGGCTCGTCACAGGGGTGACGGGGCACGACAGGGAAAGGTGACCGATGTACGACGACCAGGGCGGCGGAGCCGGTGAGCTGGCGCGGCGGTTCGAGGAGCAGCGCGGGCGGCTGCGGGCGGTCGCGTACCGGATGCTGGGCTCGCCGGACGAGGCGGACGACGCGGTCCAGGAGGCGTGGCTGCGGCTGAGCCGGACCGGCGCCGAGGGGATCGGCAATCTGGCGGGCTGGCTGACGACGGTCGTGTCCAGGGTGTGCCTGGACATGCTGCGGGCGCGGGCCGCCCGGCGCGAGGAGCCGTACGGGACGCCCGCCCCGGAGCCCGGCGGGGGCGGCGGGAACGTGCCCGAGGAGGAGGCGGTGCTGGCGGACTCGGTGGGGCTGGCGCTGCTGGTGGTGCTGGCGCGGCTGAACCCGGCCGAGCGGGTGGCGTTCGTGCTGCACGATCTGTTCGCGGTGCCGTTCGAGGACATCGCCCCGATCGTGGACCGCTCGCTGCCGGCCGCGAAGAAGCTGGCCAGCCGGGCCCGGCACAAGGTACGGGGCACCTCCGGGGTGCCCGGCGCGGAACTCGACCGGCACCGGCGGGTCGTCGAGGCGTTCCTCGCCGCCGCGCGGGGCGGTGACACGGCCGCGCTGCTCGCGGTGCTCGCGCCCGAGGTGGTGCGCCGCGCCGACCCGGCCGCGCTGCCGCCCGGCATGCCGGTGGAGCTGCGCGGCGCCCGCGCGGTCGCGGAGGGCACGGTGCTGCTGCGGGAACGGGCCCGGTCCGGGGCGGTCGCCCTGATCGACGGCACGGTCGGCATCGTCGTGGCCCCGGGCGGCCGGCTGCTGTCCGTGCTCCGGGTGGTGGTGACGGGGGAGCGCATCGCGTCGTACGAGGTGATCGCGGATCCGGGGCGGTTGGGGGAGGTCGAGGTGGGGGTGCTTGGGGGGTAGGGGGGTGGGAGGTGGGCAGTGGGGGGGTGGGGGCGGGCGGCCTGGATCGCGTGTCGGGGGTGGGGGTGGGGTGTGGGGTGCGCTCGGGGGGGGCGGTACCGGTGCCGGGTCGGGGTCGGCGCGTTCGCCGCCTTCGCGAGCCGGCAACTGCTGCTCGCGAGCGGCGGGGCGGGCTGGGCTGGGCCTTGATGGGCCGGGCGTCGGCCGGTCACCGGGGCCGGCTGGTGTCCGCGCTGCTGTCGAGCGGGGTGACGTTGGCACTGGCGGTGCGGATGGTGCTGGCGCCGGGATGGCGGGCGGATCGGCGTGGATCGGCGGGGCCGGTGCAGCTCGGCGGGGCCCGGTGTCGCTCGGCGAGGCAGGGCTGGACTGGGCGAGGCAGCGCTGGGCTGGGCTGGACTGGGCTGGGCAGGGCAGGGCAGGGCTGGACTGGGCAGGGCGACCGTACCGACGCCGACGTGTCTGGTGAAGTGGCCCGGCAGGGCTCAGTGGGGGTCGTCCGGGGTGAAGGCTCGGGCGACGGCGAGGCTGTCCTCGTACACATGGTGGCGTACGACCTTGCCGTCCTCGACGGTCAGGTGGAGGGCGAACCGGGCGCGGTAGGCGCGGCCGGTGGCGGCGGCGGTCTGGCGGATCTCGCCGAGGACCACGGCGTCGGCGCCGTCCACCAGGATCCGCTCGACCCGGGTGTCGACCGCTTCGGGCACATGGTGGGCGGCCAGCTCGCGGAAGTGGGCGGCGGCGTCGGCGCGGGAGCGGCGCTCGCGGATCCAGGGGGTGTCGGCGCGGCAGTGCTCGTCCTCGGGCCAGCTCAGCCGCCAGTCGGACGTCTCGGCGTACAGCTCGGCGATGTGCTCCGGGTCGCCGGTGCCGATCCGGCGCAGCAGTTCCGCCACCACGGTGCGGGTGGTCGTGTCGCTGGCCATGGTCATGGCCCCTCCCCTGTCGTCGTGCGATGTTGATCGAGGTTGATCGGATCGAGGTGGTCACCACTGTGCCGGACGGGCCTCGGGCGGTCGATGACGTCCGGGGTAATGGCGGTCGGCCGGAACGGCCCCGGGCGCCGGATGAATCGGGCGCGGGCCGGTGTTGGAGCGACAAGGTGCGCCGCCGGAAAGCCGCACGGCGGCGGGAAGGGACGGAAAGTCATGCCTCTGGAAGGCGAGTACGAGCCGAGTCCGCAGAAGTGGGTGGAGGACCAGGTCGCGCTGTACGAGCGCACCGGCGGGGCCGAGGGCAACCACCAGCCCGGCGGTGATCTGCCGGTGGTGATCCTCACCAGTCTGGGCGCCAAGAGCGGCAAGATCCGCAAGACGCCGTTGATGCGGGTGGAGCACGACGGGACCTATGTCGTGGTCGCCTCGCTGGGCGGCGCCCCCCAGCACCCGGTCTGGTACCACAACCTGAAGGCCGAGCCACGGGTCGAGCTTCAGGACGGGCCCAGGAAGCGGGACATGGTCGCCCGTGAGCTGTCCGGCGCGGAGCGCGAGCAGTGGTGGGAGCGTGCGGTCGCCGCGTATCCGCCGTACGCCGACTACCAGCTGAAGACGGACCGGGTGCTTCCGCTGTTCGTGGTGGAGCCGGTCGACGGATGATGCGGGTGGGGCGGCCCGGGGAGCGGAAGCGAACTCTCCGCGCCGGGCGCGCATAAATCTGTGTCCACCGGGCAGTCCAGTGTCAGGCCCCGCCGCGTTCCCCCGTCGCGGCGGGGCCTCTTTGTGCCGTCAGCCGGGAGGGGCGTGGCGCGTGCGCGTGGTGGCACGGCGGTTGCCGAAGGGGCCAGGGGGACGATCCGGGTGCCGTGGCGCTCGGCACGGTCGTCGCCCGGGCCTGTTCCGTACGGCCGCGGCGGGTGCGGTGCGACCGGCCGGCGGCGGGCGGGCGCGCTCCGGCGCGCGGTGGGGCGTGAGCGTCTCCCGCCCGGCCCGCGCGGCGCTCGGCACCGGGCGACTTCACCTCCGGGAGCGCGGAGTTCACCCCCAAGAGCAGAGAACTCGCTCTCAATTCGGCGACATATGTCAATCGAACATGCTGAAATTCCTCCTAACGAGGGTAACTTGCAGGGCAAAGAACGGTGTTGGGCCGAGCCCCGCGGGTTCAGCAGGTAGGAGGCGATGTCGTCGTGCAGCAGGACCCCGCGCCGCTCACCCGGCATCTGCTCGTCCACCGGGTGCGCGGCCACACCGTCGTGGAGTTCCGGGGCGAGATCGACATCGCGGCGGCGGCGGAGATCGCCCCGCACCTGGACGCCGTCACCGCGCGCCCCGGCTCGCTCATCGTCCTCGACCTGACGCGGGTGGAGTTCTTCGACTGCTCGGGGCTGCGGCTGCTGTACCGGGCCCGCTCCCGGGTCCTGGACCGTGATGGCCGGCTCCAGCTGGTCTGCGTCCACCCGCTGACCCTGCGCGTGCTGCGGGTGACCGGCCTGTCCCGGCTGCTGCCGCCCCGGCCGACCCTGGAGGCGGCGCTGGAACGTCCCGGCGCCGCGTCCGGCTCCATCTGACCCGCCTCGCCCGGTTCTCCCCGCCTTCGCCTCCACGCCCGGCAACCGGCCCCTCCCGTACCGCCCGTTCGGCGGCAAAGCGCCCGAGGCGTCAACCCGCCGGTATGCCGGGGGACTTGTGTGGGCATCCGGAAGGGAGGAAGGAGGGTCATCGACATGTCGACTTCCCTCAGGCGCCTCCCCGGCCGGATGCCCGGCTGGGCCAAGGTGGCGAGCGTCGTGGTGCTGGTGCTCGCCGTGCTGTTCGCCGGGCTCCGGCTGAGTGTGCCCGGACTCAAGGATGTGTTCGGCACCGAGACCCAGGACCGCTCCGGCCCTGCCCTGCTCCAGTCCATCCAGGACATGAGCCGCTACGACGCCGCCTCCGGCAACTTCCAGGTCGTGGTGGACCTGGAGCAGGACGCCAAGCTGCTGCCCGACGCCATCCGCGGCACCCGCACGCTGTACGTCGGCGCGGGCACCGTCGACGCCTATGTCGACCTCGGCGAGGTCGGCGAGGACGACGTCACGGTCGATGCGGACCGCACGTCGGCCACGCTCCGGCTGCCGCACGCCGCGCTCGGCACCCCGGCCCTCGACCCCGACCGCTCCTACGCCGTCTCCAAGGAGCGCGGGCTCCTCGACCGCCTCGGCGACCTCTTCTCCGACAACCCGAACAGCGAACAGGCCGTGCAGCAGCTCGCCGTGCAGCACATCGGCGACGCGGCGAAGGAGAGCGGGCTCACCGCCCGCGCCGAGGACAACACCACCGCGATGCTGCAAGGGCTGCTGCGCTCACTCGGCTTCGAGGCGGTACGCGTGACGTACGGCGACTGAACCGCCGTACGCCCGGTGCCAGGCAGTCGACGACTGCCGTACGCCCGGCGCCAGGCAGTCGACGACTGGAGGAACCCTCATGTCCCGTGCAGCCGCACGTCTCCGGCTCCCGCAGCGCACCCGCGCCCGCGCCCGCGCCCGCGCCGAGAAGGCGAAACCGTCACCCGGCGGTACGGGACAGAAGGCGTCCGGCGCCGCCGAGCGCACGCCCGCCCCCGCCCGTGATGCCGAGCGCACGCCCGCCCGTGGTGCCGGGCGCTCGGCGCGGCGGTATCTCCGGCTGCTGCTGCGGCTGCTCACCGTCGCCTGCGCGTTCGTGTTGATGGTGGGCTTCGCGGTGGTGCTCGCCCGGCTCACCCTTCAGCCCTCCCCCGCCTCGGAGACGCTCACCCACACCAATCTGCGCCCCGGCCGTTCCCTCATGGCCTATCTGGACCAGCCCGAACTGCGGGACGCGGCCCGGCAGATCGGCGGCAATCTGCTGCTCGGCGTTCCGTTCGGGGTGCTGGTGCCGGTGGTGGCGCCGAAGGCACGCGGGATGCTGCGCGTCCTGCTGCTCACCGCCACCGTGATGCTGCTGGTGGAGCTGGTGCAGGGATCGATGATCACCGGGCGGGCCTTCGACATCGACGACGTGATGCTCAACAGCGCGGGGGCGCTGGCCGGTTATCTGCTGCTCGGCCGGCGACTGGGCCGGGCCGTTCACACCCCGGGGCGCGGACAGTGAGGTGCGAACGCTGGTCCGGACCAGAGTCTTGACGGTCCCTTTTCTCATTACTTAAATCAAGGGCGACCTCTCTATCCCCCACATCGGTGGGCATGCCCGCCCCATCGGGCTGCCCACGGAAGGGAGAGCCGTGGCCACTCCACGACTGCTCCGCAGATGTCTGCTCGCCGCGCTGTCCGCCGTCATGGTCGGTTCGGCCGCCGTCGCCACCACCCCCGCACAGGCCCAGGCCGAGGCCGAGGCTCCGATCGGAGCCCAGGCCGTGGTCTTCTCCGACACCTTCGACGGGCCGGCCGGCGCCGCCGTCAACGGTGCGAACTGGCAGATCGAGACCGGCGACAACGTCAACAACCATGAGCGCCAGTACTACACGGCGGGCAACGCCAACGCGGCCCTCAACGGCCAGGGCCAGCTGGTGATCACCGCCCGCCGCGAGAACCCGAACAACTACCAGTGCTGGTACGGCCAGTGCGAGTACACCTCGGCCCGGCTGAACACCGCCGGGAAGTTCACCGCCCAGTACGGACACGTCGAGGCCCGCCTCAAGGTGCCGCGCGGACAGGGCATGTGGCCCGCGTTCTGGATGCTCGGCAACGACCTGGGCCAGGTCGGCTGGCCCAACTCGGGCGAGATCGACATCATGGAGAACGTCGGCTTCGAGCCCTCCACCGTCCACGGCACGCTCCACGGCCCCGGCTACTCCGGCGCCGGCGGCATCGGCGCGGCCTACTCGCTGCCCGGCGGCCAGGCGTTCGCGGACGGCTTCCACACCTTCGCCGTCGACTGGGCGCCCGACGCGATCACCTGGTCCGTGGACGGCACCGTCTACCAGCGGCGCACCCCGGCCGATCTCGGCGGCAACCCGTGGGTGTTCAACAAGCCGTTCTTCCTGATCCTGAACCTCGCGGTGGGCGGCTACTGGCCGGGCGACCCGGACGGCTCGACGGTCTTCCCGCAGCAGCTCGTGGTGGACCATGTGTCGGTGACGACCAGCGACTCCGGCACCGGCTCGGCGCTGCGGGGCCTGGCCGGCAAGTGCGCCGACGTGGCGGCCGCCAACTCCGCGAACGGCACCCCCGTACAGCTCTACGACTGCAACGGCAGCACCGCGCAGCGCTGGACCGTGGGGTCGGACGGCACCATCCGGGCGCTCGGCAAGTGCCTGGACGCCACCGGGGGCGGGACCGCCGACGGCACGCAGCTCCAGCTGTGGGACTGCAATGGCTCCGGCGCCCAGAGATGGACGGTCAGCGGCGCACAGGACATCGTGAACATCCAGGCCAACAAGTGCATGGATGTGACCGGAGCCAACTCCGCCAACGGCACCCGGCTCCAGCTGTGGACCTGCAACGGCACCGCCGCCCAGAAGTGGACCGTCGGGTGAGCCTCAGGTCCGGCGTGTCGTCCAGGTGAACTTGTCACCGCCGACCCAGCGGACCACGTCCGGGTCGTCCAGGTCCCGGATGGTGATGCCCCAGTCGGCGGCCACTTCGAGCACGTCGATGACGGTCTTCGCCGCACCGACCACCTCACCGTCGATCTCCACGATGCGGAACGGCGGGGTGCCCGGCTGCACTCCGAGCACCAGGATCCGCGGTTGGGAAATGCGCGGACTGTCTACTTCGGTCATGTCTAGAGCGTAGAGCGCATTCGGCCGGAACGATCTGTCGATCGGGCCCGATCGGTACCCCCGGTCGGGCCTGATCCGGGCACGCCCCGCTCTTCCTCCCGTAGGCTCACCCTCCCCCTCCCCTCCGCTCCCCTCCCCCTCCGCCGTGCGCCGCTCCCCGTGGTGCGGAACCCTGGGGGCAGGAGGTGGCGATGGATCCCGTCGAGGCCCTGGAGCGGATCGCCTTCCTGCTGGAGCGGTCGCTGGCGCCCGCCTACCGGGTCCGTGCCTTCCGTACCGCCGCCCGGGTGCTCACCGGCCTGGGTCCGGACGAGGTACGGCGGCGGGCGGAGGCCGGGACGCTGGAGAGACTCAAGGGTGTCGGACCGAAGACCGCCCAGGTGGCCCAGGAGGCGCTCGCCGGGCAGGTCCCGGGCTATCTGGCGAAACTGGAGGACGAGGCGGCGGCCGAGCCGCGTCCCGAGCGGGGCCGGGAGCTGCGGGCGCTGCTGCGCGGCGACTGCCATCTGCACTCCGACTGGTCGGACGGCGGCAGCCCGATCGAGGAGATGGGGCGGACGGCCGCCGCGCTGGGCCATGAGTGGGCGGCGCTGACCGATCACTCTCCGCGACTGACCGTGGCGCGCGGGCTCAGCCCCGGGCGGCTGCGTGAACAGCTCGATGTGATCGACGCCCTGAACGCGACCTGGGCGCCCTTCCGGCTGCTCACCGGCATCGAGTGCGACATCAACGAGGACGGCTCGCTGGACCAGGAACCCGAGCTGCTGGAGCGGCTCGACGTGGTCGTGGTGTCGGTCCACTCCAAGCTGCGGATGGACGCCCGCGCGATGACCCGGCGGATGGTGGCCGCCGTACGCGATCCGCGGTCCGACGTCCTCGGGCACTGCACCGGGCGGCTGCTGATCGGGCGGGACGGCGGGCGGCCCCGGCCGCCGTCGCAGTTCGACGCGGACGAGGTGTTCGCCGCGTGTGCCGAGACCGGGACGGCCGTGGAGATCAACAGCCGGCCCGAGCGGCTCGACCCGCCCCGGCCGCTGCTGCGCCGGGCCGTGGCGGCGGGCACGCTGTTCTCCATCGACACCGACGCCCACGCGCCGGGCCAGCTGGACTGGCAGCTCCTGGGGTGCGCGCGGGCGGAGGAGTGCGAGGTGCCCGCCGAACGGGTGGTCACCACCTGGTCGCGGGAGGAACTGCTGGCCTGGACGCGGGAGGGGCGGGTACCCGCCGGGGTACGGTGACGCAGCTCACCGGAGGGCGGGATCGGGGGGCGGGAACAGTCAGGGGTGGTTCTCCGTTGAAGCGACTGTGGGTGTGCGTGGGACAGTGACCCCGGGCCTCATCATTTCGCCCACAGGGACGATCGTTCGGCTGAAGCCCTGTGGAGCCCCGCGCCGGGAGGCGACCGCCACGCGCGCCCACCTCTGAGCCGCCCCGACCGTGGTTCCCCCGTCACGGTCGGGGCTTTTCCTGCTCGCTTTCCGTGCTCGCGTTCCCTGCTCGCTTTCCCTGCTCCGGGGGCTTGTGTTGACTTCGAGTGCGCTCCAGTCCGTAGCGTTCGGTCATGACCACTGCACAGCACAGGATCGGGTCGGGCTTCGGTGCCCGTACCACCGCCGACGAGGTTCTCCGGGGCATCGATCTGACGGGGAGGCTCGCCGTCGTCACGGGCGGCTACTCGGGTCTGGGTCTGGAGACCACGCGTTCCTTGGTCCGGGCCGGCGCCCGGGTCGTCGTACCGGCCCGGAGACCGGACCCGGCGCGAGCGGCCCTGGCGGGGCTGGACGGCGTCGAGGTCGACGAGCTGGATCTGGGCGACCTGGAGAGTGTGCGCGGCTTCGCGGAGCGGTTCCTGGCCTCCGGACGGACCATCGACCTGGTGATCGGCAACGCGGGGATCATGGCGACCCCGGAGACCCGGGTGGGTCCCGGCTGGGAGGCGCAGTTCGCGACCAACCACCTCGGCCACTTCGCCCTGGTCAGCCGGCTGTGGCCGGCCATCGAGCCGGGTGGGGCGCGGGTGGTGTCGGTGTCCTCGCGCGGCCATCACGCGTCCGGCATCCACTGGGACGACATCGACTGGCAGGAGAGCTACGACAAGTGGCTCGCCTATGGACAGGCCAAGACCGCCAACGCGCTCTTCGCCGTCCATCTCGACCGGCTCGCGCGCGATCGCGGGGTCCGGGCCTTCGCCCTGCACCCGGGGGCCATCGTCACCCCGCTCCAGCGCCACCTGGTCCCCCAGGAGCTGGTCGAGCGCGGCTGGCTCGACGAGCACGGCGAACCCATCGACCCCGACGCCTTCAAGACCCCGCAGCAGGGCGCGGCGACCCAGGTGTGGGCGGCGGCCTCGCCCCAGCTGGACGGCATGGGCGGCGTCTATCTGGAGGACTGCGACATCGCCGAGCCCGCCCCGGCCGACGGTGAGCGGACCGGCGTCAAGCAGTGGGCGATCGACCCGGAGCAGGCGGCCCGGCTGTGGACCCTGTCCGCCGAGCGCACGGGCGTCGACGCCTTCACCGACCGGGGCTGAGCCCTGCCGGGCCTGGGCCCGGTGAGGGACCTGGGCCCGGT
>NZ_JBHTZD010000030.1:0-60183 GCF_042790455.1 Streptomyces sp. NPDC056734 | reverse complement strand
AAGGGACCTGGGCCCGGTAAGGGACCTGGGCCCGGTAAGGGACCTGGGCCCGGTAAGGGACCTGGGCCCGGTAGGGAGCCTGACTTCTACGGGGCCGGTGGCGCCGCCCGTCCACACCCGACGGCGGCCCACCTCCCCCACCGCCTCCCCCCACCCCCGACCCCGCGGCGGGCCCTCCGCGTCGACCACCGCGTGAACGCCGTGTGTGACCCCGAGGGACGCCAAGTGCCGTCTCCTTCCGAGTCATTGACGCCGCCGAAGCGCGCCTGGGATGGTCTGGACCTGAAATGACCGAGCGCAACCTGTGTCTCGTTCGGAGTCAGGAGTCGACGTGCGCAACCCGCTGTCCCCCACCAGAGGTTCCGGCACCACTTCCCCCACTCGTGTCCGGCGCCGTTCCGTGGTCGCCGCCGTACTCGGCGCGATGGCCCTGGTCGTCGCGCTGCCCGCCCAGGCCCAGGCGAATGTGCTGACCCTGCTGCCCCAGAACGCCGGCGGTCTGGATCAGACCTTCTCCCCCGCCTACGACTACGACGGTGACGGCTGCTACGCCACCGCCGCGATAGGCGCGGACGGCACCATCAATCCCGGTCTGCCGCTCGGCGGCGATGTCAACGGCAAGTGCCATGACCCCGCCCAGCTCGCCAACGCCAACACCTACTCGCGCGCCAAGTGCAACAACGGCTGGTGCGCGGTGATGTACGCGAGCTACTTCGAGAAGGACCAGGTGACCCTCGGTCCGGCCGCGATCGGTCACACCCATGACTGGGAACACGTCGTGGTGTGGATCAGCAACAACGAGGTGCAGTACGTGTCGGTGTCCCAGCACGCGACGTACCAGGTGGCCGCCCGCTCGGCGATCCGCTTCGACGGCACCCACCCGAAGATCGTCTACCACAAGGACGGGGCCTCGACCCACTGCTTCCGCTTCGCCAACACCAATGACGAACCGGCGGAGAACGCCACCGGCAACTGGTTCTACCCGCGTCTGGTCGGCTGGGACGGCTACCCGGAGGGCTACCGCGACAAGCTCGTGAACGCCAACTTCGGCTCCGCCTCCCTGAAGATCAAGGACGGCGACTTCGAGTGGCAGCTCGACTACTCGAAGCCCGCGGGCATCGCCTTCGACGCGTACGCCTGACCTGCCGTGCACCGGCGGCCGGAAGTCCCGAGGGGCTTCCGGCCGCCGGCCTGTCAGGGCACAGGGATCTCAGGGCACGGGGATCTCACGGCACAGGGATCTACTGGAAACGGCCCACCCAGTAGGCCGTGCGGTCGAGGTAGGCGGTCTCCGCCGCGGTCCCCGTCAGTCCATAGGCGCCGTTGTAGGTCTGATAGCCCTGTCCGGCGGGCGGGGTGGAGTCGGCGGGCTCGATGGAGCTGCCCTCGTGCCACTCGTTGAACGAGGTCACCGAGACCCAGGTCGGATTGCCGCCGATCGCCGGGTCCAGGGCGTTGTTCCACTGCCGGTCGTAGGCGGCGCCGTTGGCACGGGCCACGGTGGGGGTGGTGTTGCCGGGGACGGCCCGGTCGTCGATGTAGCCCGGGGCGACGGACGGGGACCAGATCAGGCCGTTGGCGCTCGCGTAGTCCCCGGCCTGCTTCCAGCCGGGGGCGGTGGCGCCCGCGATCCCGTCGTAGGTGTACATGCCGGAGAAGTGCGCGATCTTGGTGGTGTCGGTGGTCTGGGCGAGCACGATGCTGGAGCCGGTGACCTGGTCCAGGGCGGTCCAGTCGGTGATGTTCAGGCTCTGGAAGACGTAGTACGCGCCCTTGCCGCCATGGTCGGCGGAGCGGTAGAAGGCCGGGTGGCTGCCGTAGGTGCTGTTGAGGTACTGGATGTCGGCGACCGTGGAGGCGGCGGTACGGCCCGCGTACGGCTCCAGGTGCCAGGCGACCTCGATGCCCCGCTCCTGGGCCGCGTCGAGCACGCCCTGGATGAGCTGGTCCTCGTAACTGCCGCGGCCCCACCAGCTGTAGACGATCACTCCCGCGCCGGAGCGGGCGACCCACTCCATGTGCTGGGCGACGGCGCCGTCGAAGTCGCCGGAGTCATAGGCGCCGAGGGTCGGGTAGAGGTCGGCGCCGATGTCGTCGGGCGGGGTGTTGCCGCCTTGCTGCCAGTGGCGAAAGCTGCCGTTGACGGCGGGGCTGCCGTACCACGGGTAGTAGAAGAGATGGACGTCGTCGGAGAGGGCCTGGGTGGCGGGCTGGGTGCCGAGGCTGAAGGTGTCGACGTCGAAGAGGGCTCCGGCGCCGCCGGTGAAGCGCAGGAAGAGCGGTCCGGTGGCGGTGCCGGTGAGGGTGGTGGAGACGGTGGTGAAGGTCTCCCAGCCGCCGGTCACCGGGACCGCGACCGAGCCCAGCAGGGTGCCGGTGGCCGAGCCGGAGCGGACCTCGATGGTGCCGCCCGCGCCCGCCGAGGAGACCTTCGCGGTGAAGGAGGTGGCGCCGGTCGTGGAGACGGCCGAGTAGCCCGCCCAGTCGCCATTGTCGATGTGGCCGAGGGTCCGGCCGCCGCTGGCCGGGGTGTGGTTGGCCGCCTGGACGCCGAAGGACGAGGTGTACGACTCGCCCTCGATCACTCCGGTGCCCGCCGGGGGCGCGCAGTTGGCGGTGACCTGTCCGGCCGCGTAGCGCAGTCCGCCGAGCAGCAGGGAGCGGAAGGCGGGGTCGGCGTAGGTCTCGATGGTGTGGCCGAGGCCGGTGTAGAAGGAGCGGCCCTGGCCCTGGCTGTGGCACCAGGTGATGGGGTGGTCGGTGCCCATGGAGCCGCCGGTGTAGCTGGTCTCGTCCAGGGTCTGCAGGACGTGCACGTTGGGGCGGGGGTTGGCGCGGTAGTTGTACCACTCGTCGCTGCGGGTCCAGGTGGCGCCCAGGTGCGAGGTGGCCGGGTGGGTGCGGTCCTCGTTGCGGATGGTGGCCGACTGGATCGCGGGGTGGCTCTGGAACCAGGCGCCGACGAGCTGTCCGTAGTAGGGCCAGTCGTACTCGGTGTCGGCGGCGGCGTGCACGCCGAGGTAGCCGCCGCCGGAGTCGATGTAGGACTGGAAGGCGGTCTGCTGGGTGGCGTTGAGGACATCGCCGGTGGTGTTGAGGAACACCACGGCCTCGTAGGTCGCGAGGTTGGCGGTGGTGAACGCGGCGGCGTCCTCGGTGGCGGTGACGGAGAAGTCGTTCTGGGTGCCGAGAGTGTTCAAGGTGCTGAGGCCGGTGGGGATCGCGTCGTGGCGGAATCCGGCGGTCTTGGAGAACACCAGGACGTCGAAGGTGGCGGCGTGCGCGGTGGTGGCCGGGGCGATCAGCGCGCCCAGCAGGGCCAGGGTCAGGACCGTGGTGAGGCGGCGCAGATTGCTGGTCAGTCGGGTCAGCCGGGTCACAGGGTCACCCCTTTCGGGTCGTGGAGTTGAGGGAGGCCGTGCCCAGGGAGAAGGTGTCGATGTCGAACAGGGCGCCCGCGCCGCCGGTGAAGGTGAGGAACAGCGGCCCTGTGCCGGTGCCGTTGAGGGTGGTGGAGACGGTGGTGAAGGTCTCCCAGCCGCCGGTCACCGGGACCGCCACCGAGCCGAGCACCGGCCCGGTCTGCGAGCCGGAGCGGATCGTGACGGTGCCGCCCGCGCCCGCGGAGGAGACCCGGGCGGTGAAGGAGGTGGCGCCGGTCGTGGAGACGGCGGAGTAGCCCGCCCAGTCGCCATTGTCGATGTGGCCGAGGGTGTAGCCGCCGCTCGCCGGGGCGTGCGCGGCGGCCTGGACGCCGAAGGAGGAGCTGTATGTCTCCGCCTCCCGGGGCGTGGCGGTGATGCCGCTGGTGAGGGTGAAGGCGTCGACGTCGAAGAGGTTGCCCTGACCGGTCGTGCCGCGGAACACCAGATACAGGTCGGTGGTCCCGGCGGGTGCCCCGGTCAGATTGGCGGTGACGTCGGTGAAGGTCTCCCAGCCGCCGGTCACCGGCACGGTGGCGGTGCCGAGCAGGGTGCCGGTCGCGGAACCGGCGCGGATCTCGATCCGGCCGCCGACGCCCCCTGAGGAGACCCGGGCGGTGAACGTGGTGGCGCCCGCGAGGGCGTACGGCGTGAAGGAGACCCAGTCGCCGTCGTCGGTGAAGCCGACGGTCTTGCCGCCCTCGGCCGGGGCGTGGTCGGCGATCTGGATGCCGGACTGGGCGGTGAAGTGCTCGCCCTGGCGGTGCCGCGGCTGGAGGGTGCGCAGGGAGTGGGTGGTCAGCCCGGCCGTGTCGGTGTACTCGGCGTCGAAGACCCCGTAGAGGTTGGCGGCGCTGTCGTGCTCACCGTCGGCGGGCACGGTGATGGTGCCCTCGCAGCCGGTGGAGGAGGTGATGGCGTGGGTGTGGGCGTCATGGCCGAGGAGATAGGTGACCTTGACCTTGGAACAGTCGATGGTGCCGTCCTCCGGGTCGGAGACCTGCACCTTGAAGGGCACGGTGTCGCCGAAGGAGAACAACTGCCCGTTCAGTGGCTGTTGCAGGGTCACCGTGGGCGCGGTGTTGCCGGCCGTGACCACCAGGCTGGCGGTGCCGGTGAGCCCTTGTGGGTCGCGGACGGTGAGGGTGGGGTGATAGGTGCCCGCGGTGGTGTACGTGTGGCTGGGGTTGGCCTGGGTGGAGGTGGCTCCGTCGCCGAAGTTCCAGGAGTAGGTGAGCGCGCCGCCCTCGGGGTCGGAGCTGCCCGCCGAGGAGAACTGGACGGCGAGCGGCAGCGCGCCGGAGGTGCGGTCGGCGGTCGCCCGGGCGATGGGGTTGCGGTTGGCGCCGCCGATGTACTCGATGCGGTACAGGCCCGCGTTGTTGCTGCCCGTGCCGTAGTCCAGGACGTAGAGCGCGCCGTCGGGGCCGAAGTCGGAGTCCATCACCTGTGTGCCGTTCCAGGGGACGTCCTCGATGACTCCGTAGGTGCCGTCGCTCTTGACCTCGATGGCCTTGATCCACTGGCGGCCGTACTCGGCGGCGAAGTAGCGGCCGTCGAGGGACTGGGGGAACTTGACGGCCGAGGTGGAGTTCGGGTCGTAGCGGTAGACCTCGCCGCCCATCGGGGACTCGGAGCCGCTGCCGAACTCGGGCGGGGAGCCTTCCAGGCCGTACTTGATCCAGCTCGCCTTGGCGGGCGGCAGGGTGGTCTGGCCGGTGTTGCGGAAGGAGTTGTTGGTGGGTCCGGTCGCGCAGTTGTACTTGGCGGCGGCGGGGCCGCTCGGGAAGGTGTACTCGTTGTACGTCTCGGCGGTCGTGTTGGTTCCCGTGCAGTACGGCCAGCCGTAGTTTCCGGGTGAGGTGATGCGGTTGAACTCGACCTGGCCGCCGGGGCCCCGGTTGGTGTCGGTGCCGCCCGCGTCGGGGCCGTAGTCGCCGAGGTAGACCGTGCCGGTGGCGCGGTCCACGGACATCCGGAAGGGGTTGCGGAAGCCCATCGCGTAGATCTCGGGCCGGGTGTTCGCCGTGCCCGGTGCGAAGAGGTTGCCGGCCGGGACGGTGTAGCCGCCGGCCGCGGTGGGCTTGATCCGCAGCAGCTTGCCGCGCAGGTCGTTGGTGTTGCCGGAGGAGCGCTGGGCGTCGAACTGCGGGTTGCGGTCGGTGCGTTCGTCGATCGGTGTGTAGCCGGAGGAGTCGAACGGGTTGGTGTCGTCGCCGGTGGTCAGATAGAGGTTCCCGGCGGCGTCGAAGTCGATGTCCCCGCCGACGTGGCAGCACTGGCCGCGGTCGTTGGGCACTTGGAGGACGATCTTCTCGCTGGCCATGTCCAGGGTGCCGTCGGCGAGCAGGGTGAACCGGGACAGATTGAGGTGGCCCTTCCAGACCTCGAAGTCGGCGGCGGTGCCGGTGGTGGGGGCGTCGCCGGCCGGGGTGGTCAGCTTCGGTGAGTAGTAGACGTACACGTACCGGTTGGTGGCGAAGGCGGGGTCGGCGGCGATCCCCTGGAGGCCCTCCTCGTCGTGTGTGTAGACGTCGAGCTTCCCGGCCTGCTTGGTGTTTCCGGCCGGGTCGGTGAGGCGGATCGTGCCGTCGCGGGCGGTGTGCAGGACCGAGCGGTCCGGCAGCACGGCCAGGGACATCGGCTGACCCACCTCGGCGGCTCCGGTGGCGAGCTGGACCTGCTGGTAGTCGGCGGCCGGGAGGTCCGCCGCGACCACGGACGCCGTGCTGGCGTGGGGGGCCGTACCGGCCGCGGGAGCCGCGGTGACGGCTCCGGCCAGGACGAGCGCGAGCGCAGTGAGCGTTCTCAGCCCTGCGCGAGGGCGCCATTGCATGAAGGTTCGTCCTTCCTGACGGTGGGGGATGTCAGGCAAGGCGCGCGCCGGCCGCGCTTGCCGGGTGCTGGAGCGGGGCTCGGACACGGAACGGCCGAGTCCGGGAGGTGTGCGGTGCGTGGTGGTGCGGGGCGTGGTGATTGCGGTGGTGGGGTGCGGGCGATTGCGGTGATGCGGTGCGCGGTAATTGCAGTGCGCACCTAAGGAATTGCAGATGCCTGCGAACCCTTTGCATGCTGTTGGGCACCCGGCCATTTGTCAAGAGCCTGTCAAAATTGGGTTACGGGCGATGGCATCCGGCCGGGAGGAGGGGACCGGACCGGGTGCGGGTGGGGGGTGCGGGGCGCTGCGCGGGGCGGGGCGGGGCGGGGCGGGGCGGGCGGCCGAGCGGGGTGGTGCGGGCCGCTGCGCGGGACGATTCGACGCAGGTGGCCGTACGAGACGGCCCGGCGCGGGCGGCGCAGTGCAGGTGACCCGGCACAGGTGGCCGCACGAGACGACCCGGTGCAGGGGGCGCAGTGCAGGTGACCCGGCACAGGCAGCCACGCGGGACGGCCCCGTACGGGCGGCGCAGTGCAGGTGACCCAGTACGGGTGGCCGCGCGGGCTGCTCAGCGCGGGTGTCTCAGCCCAGGCGCCTCAGCGTGGGCGGCTCGGCGCAGGCGCCTCAGTGTGGGGCGCGTTCCTCCAGGACTGCCTGCCAGGCGGGGGCCGGGCCCTCGGGTGTGGGCTCGGGGCGTCGTCCGCCGCGGGCGAAGAAGTCGGCCAGCGGCAGGATCGCGGCGCCGACGGTCACCGCGTCCGGCCCGAGCAGGCCGAGTTCCACGGTCACCTTCTGCGCCGGGTGCTTCAGGGCGTACGACATGGCGTGGCGGCGAACGTCGGGCAGGAACCGGGGGCCGAGCTGGAGGCCGGCCCAGCCGCC
This sequence comes from Streptomyces sp. NPDC056734, assembly GCF_042790455.1. NCBI lineage: Bacteria > Bacillati > Actinomycetota > Actinomycetes > Kitasatosporales > Streptomycetaceae > Streptomyces > Streptomyces sp. NPDC056734. The sequence continues at coordinate 53,001 of NZ_JBHTZD010000030.1, read as the reverse complement.
GATCAGGATCCGCTCGGGCTGGAAGAGGTTGATCAGGTCGGAGAGCCCGGCGCCCAGGTACTCGGCGGTCTCCTCCAGCACCCCGAGGGCGACGGGGTCGGGCTCGGTGCCCTCGGGTGGGTAGGCGGCGGCGAGCATGGCGGTGAGGGTGGTCTCCTCGTCGGTGCCCCGGGGCGGCCGGCCGCCGGCCTCGCGCCAGCGCTCCAGCAGTGACTCGGCGCCCGCGTACGCCTCCAGGCAGCCGAGCGCGCCGCAGCGGCAGCGGCGTCCGCGCACCCGGACCGTCAGATGCCCCCACTCGACGGCCCGGCCGTTGTCCGCGTCCGGGGTGACCAGACAGGCGCCGACGCCGGAGCCGAAGAGCACGACAACCGCGTTGTGGGCGCCGCGTCCGCCGCCGAACCACATCTCGGCCTGGCCCAGGGTCTTGGCGCCGTTGTCGATGAAGTAGCGGACGGCGACGGGCAGCTGGGAGCCCTCGCGGAGCAGTTCCTCCAGCGGGACCGCGTCCCAGCCGATGGTCTGGCCGTGTACGACCGCGCCGCGCTCCGGGGTGCGCTCGACGATGCCGGGGACGCCTATGCCGACGCCGAGCAGCTGCTCGGGGGCGATGCCCGCGGCGCCGATCACCTCGGAGATGCCGTCGCGGATGTGGCCGACGATGACGTCCACGTCGTAGCGCTGGGGTTCCAGGGGGCGTTCGGTGCGGGCGAGTTCGGTGAGCGCGAGGTCGAACAGCTCGACGCGGACGCGGGTCTCGCCGACGTCGACGCCGATCATGTGGCCGCTGCGGGGCGAGACCCGCAGCAGGGTGCGGGGCCGGCCGCCGTCGGAGTCGACGCTGCCGGCCTCCTCCACCAGTTCGTCCCCGACCAGGTCGGCGACGACATTGCTGATCGAGCCGGAGCTGAGACCCGTGGCGGGGCCGAGTTCGAAGCGGCTGAGGGGGCCGTCGAAGTACAGCCGTTGCAGCACGGCCGTGCGGTTGGCCCGCCTCAGGTCCCGTACCGTGCGCCCGTTCCGCCCCGTCATGTGGCCCCTTCCGCCCTGTGTCCGACCTGTAACATACCTCTCGCATTGGCCTTGCCGCGACCTTTCCCGAACCCTTAATTCATGTAATGAGCGAAGCGGGGGCCGACTCGGCGTCGTGGCGGGTACGGGCGGCTTTCTGTGGATTTGCTTTGCGGCCCCGTCACAGCGTAGTGAAACGCCCGGTATGCGGGGGCCCGTCCAGACAATCACCGCGAGAGGGTACCGGCCCGTCGCGGGCGGGGGCGCCGGATCACGACGACGGTGCCGGGTCGGACCACGGGGGGTGAACCGGGGTGAACCCCACCCGGCCCAGGCCGCGTTCGTGGAGCGCGACGGGTTCCCGTGCGGCCTCCGCACCTCGGGCAGATCGTGTCCGCGGTCGGCCTGCTCGCCGAGGGACCGGATGCCGCCGGAGACGCACACCGCCCGGTCACCCCGGACCGGCTGCCGCACGGGTGACCCGGAAAACCCGTTGGCCCCCGCCTCCCGCCGCTTCCTACCATGGGCCGGTTCCCAGAGGGTCTGGGCGATGGTCCAGGTGACCGATGGTGGGAGGCACCCGTGCGTTCGCTCGGCGAGCAGGACATCCGCGGCTCGTTCATCAACTGCTCCAAGGGTGAGGCCAAGCGGCTGGCCGTCCCCCGCGATCTCGGCGAGCGGCCCTGGCAGGAGCTGGATTTCCTGGGCTGGCGGGACCCCGGGGCGCCCGACCGCAGCTATCTGGTGGCCGAGCGGGACGGCGGGCCGGTGGGCGTGGCGCTGCGCTTCCCCGCCGCCCAGCGGGGCTTTCTGCATCGGAGCATGTGCTCGGTGTGTCTGACCACCCATCGCGGTGGCGGGGTCTCCCTGATGACCGCGCGGAAGGCCGGCGCCGCCGGGCGGGAGGGCAACTCGGTCGGGCTGTACATGTGCACCGACCTCGCCTGTTCCCTGTACCTGCGGGGCCGGAAGGTCCCGGACAGCGGGGCCCGCTTCGAGGAGAGCCTCACCCTGGAGGAACAGATCGAGCGGGCCGAGCGGAATCTGTTCGCCTTCCTGGACAAGCTGACCACCTGACACATCCCTCCCCACTCCCCCTTTTCACCCCTTCCATCCCGAATGCACCCTCTGTCACGTTCATCACGGGCGGTCGGCGGGAACAGGGCAAGGGATGCGAGACCTAAGGGAGTGGACGCGGGGCGTCCGGGAGCAGGGTTCCCGGGCCGTCCGGAAGGTATGGCGGTGGAGCCGGGATCCGGTGATCGTGCAGATGCTGCGGTCCACCGCCGCGGCGACCATCGCGTACGTCATCGCCCTGCGGCTGAGCCCCGAGGCCAGACCGCTCACCGCGCCGCTGACCGCGCTGCTGGTCGTCCAGGTCACCCTGTACTCCACGCTCACCACCAGCATCCGCCGGGTCAACTCGGTGGTCGCGGGCGTGCTCGTGGCGGTCGGCTTCAGTCTGCTGGTGGGGCTGACCTGGTGGAGCCTCGCGCTGGTGATCATCGCGTCGCTGGCGGTGGGGCATCTGGTGCGGGTCGACGAGTTCGTACCCGAGGTGGCGATCAGCGCCATGCTGGTGCTCGGCGTGACCGCCGTGGACGACACGGCCTGGGTGCGAGTGGTGGAGACACTGATCGGCGCGGTCGTCGGCCTCGCCTGCAACCTGCTGCTCGCGCCGCCGGTCTGGGTGGACGAGGCGGGCGCGTCCATCGAGGAGCTGGCCCGGCGGGTACGGCAGCTGATGCTGCGGGTCGGCGAGGAGGCCTCCGGGCACACCCCGGCCCTGGAGGCGGCGCGGCAGCTGCACGAGGCACGCCGCCTCGATCACGACATCAGCGGGGTGGACGCCGATCTGCGACAAGCCGAGGACAGTCTGCGGCTCAATCCGCGGGTCCGGGAGGGGCTGCTGCACCGGATCGTGCTGCGCACCGGCCTGGACACGCTGGAGATCTGCACGGTCGTGCTGCGGGTGATCGCCCGTACTCTCACCGATCTGGCCAAGGAGCGCGAGCCGGAGCCGCTGTTCCCGGCGGACACGGGCGCGGTCGTGGAGCAGTTGCTGTCGGAGGTCGCCGACGCGGTGGTGAGCTTCGCGGTGCTGGTCACGACCAGTGTCAGCGTGAGCGCCGAGTCGGCGGAGGAGCGGCTCGCCGCCGAACTCCGCCAGGCCGCCGCGACCCGTGACGCACTGTCCCGGCTGCTCCTCGCCCAGGTGCGGCGCGACGCCCGGCAGTGGCAGCTGTACGGCGCGATCCTCGCCGAGACCACCCGGATCATCGACGAGCTGGACACCGAGCACCGCACCCGCCGGCTGTTCGAGGAACTGGACCGGCACTCACGCGAGCAGCGCGAACGCCGGCCCCGGCTGACCCGGCTGCGGGACCGGGCCCGGGTGTCGCGGCGCGTCGTGCGGAACCGGGCGGCGGCCTCCCGGCGTTCTCTGTGAAGAACGTGACGCGGGCCGCGCCCGCGGCAGGGCACGAGCGACCTACAGGGGGCTTCGCCGATGACGAGCGGGACGGTACGGATCGACGGGAACACGCTGCGGCTGCCGGGCGGTGCGGCGGTGCAGTTCATCCGCACCCTGCGGCTGCCCGAGACGGGCACGCACGCGCTGCCGCCGGGCCTGGGCCGCTTCCCGGTCCGTCGGGTCACGGACTATCCGTCCACCGCGCCCGCCGAGTGGCTGGCACGCGGCGGGGTGATGCTGCCGGTGTATCTGCGCGAGGCGATGTGGCTGAGCTTCGCCGGCACCACGGAGCCCGCCGCGCTCCAGGTCGGCGTGGGCAAGGTGTGCGCGGTCTCGGGCAAACCGTGGAGCGACCGGCTGGTCCGGCAGCCCCAGAACTACGTGGTGCTGCCCCGCCAGCCCTGGCTGGACGGCATCAACTCCGGCAAGGGCACGGTCCGCCAGTTCGTCGCGGTGCCGCTGGGCCTCGGCGCGACCGTCGAGGGGCAGGTCACCGGCGAGGAGGTGTGGGGCGGCCTCCAGCTCCAGTCCTTCGCGCTGGGCGACCGGGCGCTGGCGGACTGGCGCGAGAAGCAGCGGCGGCTGGCCGCGGAGCGGCGGGCCGCCGATTTCGAGCTGGCCGACCTGAGCCCTGCGGCGATGCCCATGGCGGCCGCGGCCCCCGGCGCCGCCCGGTCCCGGCAGCGCGGCGCGGCGATGGGGCTCGGCGTCGGTGGCTCGATGCGCCAGGAGGTGTACCGCGACGACCGCCCGCTGTCGGACTGGGCCGAGGAAGCGTCGGGGCGGGTCTTCGTGCATCTGGTGACGCCGCCGGAGTGGCGCCGGATCACCGGCGAGGCCCCGCCGCCGTCCCCGGTGGACCGCGCGGCCTACACGCGCGCGGGGCTGCCCTGGTTCGACTACTACGACGACCAGGGCGAGGATCTGGCACCGACGGCCCCGCTCACCGAGGTGAAGCCGGTCGGCGACTGGCTCGGCACCGACCACGAGCCTTGGCAGGAGCCGGCCCCCCAGCAGATCAAGCCCCTGGGGGACTTGCCGGGGAAGGCGGTGCAGGACGGGGCGTGGTGAGGGGGGTGGGTGACGGGGGGGGTGAGTGACGGGGCTGGGGCGGGGGTGAGTGACGGGGCTGGGGCGGGGTCCGGTGAGGGGGCCAGCCGACGGGGGTGAGGGCTGGGGTCCGTTGACGGGGGCGCGGGCTGCGTCTGACTGTGTGTCGGCGCCGAGTGAGGGGGCGAGGGTCGGGCCTGGCGGCGGGGCGCCTGGCAGTGGGGCGAGGGCTGGGTCTGAGGGCGCATCGGCGTCCGGGCGTGGGTGTGGGTCCCGCGCCGGTTCGAGGCTTCGGGCTCGGGCTGTGCGTCCGCGTGCCCGGCCGGGGGCCGCCCCCGGCTGCGGCGCCGCCGCACACCCGCCCCCGGCTGTGCGTCCCCCGCCCCCGAGCGACCGGCATTCGGTGTAGCGGGGCGATCAGCTCCCGCCACTCAGCGCCTCCCGCCCTACACGACCGGCATCCCCTTCCTGGGGCCACGCATGGCTCCCTCGGTCGGGCCACACCCGCGCGGGCGTGCCGCCTTGAGAGCCGCCACCTTGAGTGCCGCAGGTCGGCCCGCACGCGCGCGGGCATGTCCAGGAGTACGAGATCGGCGTACCCTCCGCGCCAAGTCGGCCCGTACGCGCGCGGGCGGGCCGAGAACGGCCTGACCGGCACCCGGCTGGCGGCAGTGGCCCCGCGCGTGTACGGGCCGACCGGCACCGGCACCGGCGACCCCGCCAGCTCCTCAACAACGGGCGCGCACCCGCAGACACACCCTCGTCACCCGTCCCCGTCCGTCCGCTGTCGCTGGAGCGCCGGGCGGGAGCAGGCGGCGGAACCGGCCTGGGCGAGCAGGACATGCATGCGCTCGGTGAGCTGGGCGACGGTGTCTGCGGGGGTGTGGAAGGGCAGGCGTACGTCGCCGTGGGCCCGGCTGCGTTCGATGCGCAGGGTCAGTCCGTGGCGGTCGACGGCGAGCGGCTGGACGCGGACCGCGCCCAGGAGGCTCTCGGCCTCCACGAGCCGGGTGAGCCGTTCGACGGCGTCGGGGTGGGCGTCGGCGAGGTGCGTGAGCAACCGGGCCTCGGCGGTGGCGAGCGGATCGGGCGTGGCGGCGGCGAACTCGTCGAGGTCGACGACCTCCGCGCCGGACGCCTGGTGCAGCACCACCCGCGTCGCCTGGAAGACGAGATGGCCGTCCACGGAGGAGAACCAGCCGGCCAGCCAGAGCCGGGCGCGGATCCGGTTGCGTACGGGAACGGGGGCCACGTCGGCGAACTCCAGCACGGCGGACGGCTCCCCGCGCGGGGCGCAGATCGCGGTGGCCGGCAACGCGCTGTCCTCCGGCACACGCAGCAGCACCCGGCCGTCCTCGGCGGTGTCGTGCGCGCCGACCAACTCCTCCCGGCCACCGTCCGCGGTCACCGCGCACGACCATGCGGCGGCGAGCACCGACCGCGCGCGTTCCGCCGCGCCGGGCGCGGCCGTCCAGGTCTGGCTCTCACCCATCCGATCCTCCTAAGGTTAGGCTTGCCTAACTTAGCGGACTTCGGGGCGTGCGCCAACCACATCCACCAGGCTTCACAGGTTGGTGACATGACGGCCGGGGCGTCACCGCCCGCTGCCGACGGCGTACGAGAGGACCGCTTAGAGGACCGCGCCCCGGCAGCGCCCGCGCGCACAGCTCCGGTACCTGCTCCCGCGTCAGCTCCGGCGAGCGGGCAGGGCGATCCGCTGGACCCGCTGCGGCAACGGCCCACCCGCAGACCGGTGAGCGGCTCTCCGCCGAGAATGTCCGGCGACAGCGCCCCCGGTCACCCGGTCGCCCAGTGACCCGGCCGGGTGACCGACCCCGGCAGCCGCGTCCCGGCGTTGCCACGGGCCGCGTTCACCTGCGGCTGGGTGAGGAAGAAGGCGCCGGTCAGATCGGCGTCCGAGAGGTCGGTGTCGCGCAGGTCGGCGCCGATGAAGTCCGCGCCGCGCAGATCCGCGCCGGTGAGGTCGGCGGCGATGAGATAGGTGCCGCGCAGATTCGCGCCGCGCAGGTCGGCGTCCGTCAGGCGGGCGCCGATCAGGTCGGCTCCGCGCCGGTCGGGGCCCCGCCGCCCCGCGCGGGCCAGTTCACTGGTGCGCAGCAGCAAGGCGCTGACCCGCTGCCGGTGGGCGGCCACGTCGAGGGCGGCGAGTTCCTCCGGGGTGCCGTGGGTGAGCCGCCGGGTGTGCTCCAGGGCGTGGCGCAGCTTCGGGTGGACAGGGCGGGCGGCGGGGAGGGTGAGGGCCTCGGTGAGGTACCGGAGCAGCTCATGGAGCTGGCGGACGACCGGGAAGACATCGAGCATCCGGCGGGCCCGCTCGGGTGGGCCGGTGCGCCAGTCGACGCCGCCGAAGACGACCTGCGAGACGTGCTGCCCGGCGCCGAAGCAGTCGTACACCGTGCAGCCGGGGTAGCCGCGCTCGCGCAGCCGGGCGTGAATGCCGCAGCGGTGGTCGTCGCCCAGGTTGGGGCACGGCGTCCCGGCGGGCTTGTCGCGCGCGAAGTCGGCGGAGGCGGTGAAGGGGAGGGCGACACAGCACAGCCCGAAGCAGTTCGCGCAGTCGCCGCGCAGCACGGTCAGGCCGGCCGCGTCTGCCCGTCCACTCGTATCTGCCCGTCCACTCGTATCTGCCCGTTCACTCGGATCTACCCGTCCAGCCGGATCTACCCGTCCAACTGCATCTTCTGGTCCAGCCGGGTCAGCCGCGTGGGCTGATCGATCTCGCATGCTGTCCACCCTAATGACCTGCGCGAACGGGTGACGCGCCCACCCTGCGCCACCGGCGGCACGCAACGCCCGCCGTCGGGTGGGCCGCGCTCATCGGGCGAACAGCTCGAAGGACACCGCCGGTCGGCCGCCGAAGCACGGGGCGGTGTCCGCCGCGAACCCGGTGAGCAGCTCACGGACGTACGTCTCCGGCTCGGTGTCGGTCAAGGTCTCGATGTAGCTGCGGTGGGCGAGCAGCGAGCGTACGGCCCGCTCCATGCCGTCGGTGGCGTCCACGGCGTGGGTGGGGGAACTGGATCCGGCGACGGCGACCCAGCGCACGCCGTTCCACGGTTCGAGGCCCTGCTCGGTGAGTTCCGGGAAGATCCAGCGGTTCCCGGCGTCGGCCGCCGCGTCGAGCGTGGCCCGGCCGACGGCCACATGGTCGGGGGTGTTCCAGTGGACACCGGCCCAGGTGTCACGGTGGTTGAGGGTGATGACCAGCTCGGGGCGGTGGCGTCGGATCGCGGCGGCGATGTCGCGGCGCAGCGCGATGCCGTACTCGATCACCCCGTCGCGGTGGTCCAGGAACTCCACCGTCGACACTCCGACCCCGGCCGCGCTCGCCCGCTGCTCACGTTCGCGCAGCGGCGCGGCCCGCGCGGGCTCCAGGGTGTCCATCCCCGCCTCGCCCCGGGTCGCCAGGACGTAGGACACCTCGCGTCCGCCGTCCGTCCAGCGCGCGACGGCCGCCGCGCACCCGTACTCCAGGTCGTCCGGGTGCGCGACCACCGCGAGGGCACACCGCCAGTCCTCGGGCATGGGCTCAAGCTGGGTGATCGTCGGCTCGCTCATGCCGGAAGACTAATCGGCACGCCCCAGGGGAGCGCGGGCGTTCACACCTCGTCCCGGGCCAGCCCCAGCAGCCGGTCCAGCACGCGGGGCCCGCCGACCCGTACGCCGTCGTGTTCGAACTCGTCGGTGATCCAGGTGCGCAGGCCCCGGATCGTGCGGGCGGTGGCCAGCGCGTGGGTGGTGTCGACGTACATGTCGTCGTGGTAGACGGCGGCGGCGACCGGGACCTCGTTGGCGGCGAGCCGATCGGCGTCGTACAGGGGGCGCCAGCCGGTGCGGGCGGCGAGGAGTTCGGCGGTCTCGCGCAGCGGGCGCAGCGCCGGGTCGCAGTCGAACATCCAGGGGTGCACGGACTCGCCGGTGAACAGCAGCGGTCCGTCGCCCGCGAGCGTCTTGGCCGCGTCGAACTGCGGGAACTCGGCGCGCACCCGCTCCGCGGACCAGTCGGTGGGCCGGTCGTCCTGGCCGTAGATGGCCTCGTGGACCAGCGCGTAGAGAGGGTGGCCCGCGTAGGAGAGCAGGGCCTGGACGTCTTCCTGGAAGGCGTCGGACAGGGCGCTGCCCTGCGGGGTGCGGACGAAGGCGTGTTCGAGGAGGTGGTGCAGCCGGTGGCTGCCGTCGCCGCCGCCGAGCAGGATGCCGAGGGACTGGAACGCCTCGACGGTGAGCCGGTAGCCGCCCGGCAGCACCACGTCGTGGCCGAGCAGATGGTCGGCGATCCGGCGGGCGCGCTCGATGTCCTGCGGGTAGCGGGCGTAGTGCGCGGCGACCTTGCGTTCGATGCGCGGGTAGGCCGCCCGGTAGACGTCGTCGGCGTGGGCGTCGAGGGAGGGCAGGCCGCCGGTGATCACCGCGGTGCTCAGGCCCTCGGGCGCGGTGGACAGATAGTGCACGGCGCAGAAGCCGCCGAAGCTCTGGCCGAGGACGGCCCAGGGCCTGCCGCCGGTCAGTTCGCGGCGGATCAGTTCGCAGTCGCGCACGATCGCGTCGGCGCGGAAGTGGGCGAGGTAGTCGGCCTGTTCGGCGGGGCCGCCGCGCAGTGGGAGGGTCTGGCGGTTGGCGGGGGTGGAGTGGCCGGTGCCGCGCTGGTCCAGGAGCAGGACGCGGTACTCCTTCAGGGCGCGCTCCAGCCACGCCTGCTTTCCGATGAAACGGTTCGCCCCGAAGCCGGGGCCGCCCTGGAGGAAGACCAGCCACGGCAGGTCCCGGCCCGCCCTGTCCCCGGCGACGACCTCGCGGGCGTAGACCTCGATGGTCTCGCCGCCGGGGGCGTCGTGGTCGAGGGGCACGGTGAAACGGCGGTCGGTGAGGACGACGCCTGGCTGGCGGTAGCTGACGCTCAACGGGTCTCCCGGTACGGACGAGGTTCGTGGTTCGTGGCCGCGTCCCAGTTCAGCACACCCGGGTGGGGTGGGGGGAGAGCGGGGATCATGACAACAGGCTGAATGGCCGGTCAGCCGGGGCCGGGGCGGGTCGAGGGCGTGCCGGGGCGTGCCTGGGGCAACTGGTCGGCTGGTCGGCTGGGTACGGGCGTGCCGGGGCGGCAGTCGGTCAGCCGGTCCGCGAGTCCAGGGCACGCCACGGGCATACCCGGACATCCATCCCGACAGCGGCCCGCGTCCGCCCCTCCCCCGCCTCCCCCATTACGCTGATCCCCGCACAGCTGACCCTGCTATACATCCGAGCTATCCATCCGATGAACCACTAGGAGCCGCGATGCGTGTCGCCCTGTTCCTGACCTGCGTCAACGACACGCTGTACCCGGACACCGGCCGCGCGGTGGTGAAACTACTGACCAGGCTGGGGGTCGAGGTCGACTTCCCGATGGCGCAGACCTGCTGCGGACAGGCCCACTACAACACCGGATACCGGCATGAGGCCGAGCCGCTGGCCCGGCATTTCTCCGATGTTTTCGGGGAGTACGAGGCGATCGTGACGCCGTCGGGCTCCTGCGGGGCGATGGTCCGGGAGCTGTACCCGCGGATGGGCGAACGGGCCCGGGCGGAGGGGCGTGGCGGCGGGCTGGCGACCCTGCTGGAGACGGTCGTACCGAAGACGTACGAGCTGACCGAGTTCCTGGTGGATGTGCTGGGGGTGACGGACGTCGGGGCGTACTACCCCCACCGGGTGACCTATCACCCGACCTGCCACGGGCTGCGTTCGCTGGGCCTCGGGGACCGGCCGCTGCGGCTGCTGCGGGCGGTGAAGGGGCTGGACCTGGTGGAGCTGCCGGGCGCGGAGGAGTGCTGCGGCTTCGGCGGCACGTTCGCGTTGAAGAACGCGGACGTGTCGGCGGCGATGGGCACGGACAAGGTGCGCCATGCCGAGTCGACGGGCGCGCAGGTGCTGTGCGCGGCCGACAACTCCTGTCTGCTGCATCTCGGCGGCACCATGACCCGGCTGGGCGCGGAGCTGCGGCCGGTGCACCTGGCGGAGATCCTGGCGAGCACGGAGGAGGAACCGGCAGGATGAACGGGCATGAGACGGACGGCCCGGCCTTCGGACACGGGGAAGTCGGCCCGGCCCTCCCACACGAGAGAGTCGGACCGACTCTCGGGCACGGGGAAGTCGGACCGACTCTCGAACACGGGGAAGTCGGACCGACTCTCGAACACGGGGAAGTCGGACCGACTCTCGGACACGGGGAAGTCGGACCGACTCTCGGACACGGGGAAGTCGGACCGACTCTCGGGCACGGGGAAGTCGGACCGGCGCGCGAACGAGGAGCAGCCCGCCGGACGAGCGGACGAGCGGCGGACAGCCAGGCCGCCCCCCGATACCGGGAAACCGGCCCGGCGCGCGGACAAGGAGACAGCCGATGAGCGGCACGTTCGTAGGGATGCCGGCCTTTCCACGGGCCGCGCGCGAGGCGGTACGCGATACCACCCTGCGGAGCAATCTGCGGCACGCCACCCACACCATCCGCGCCAAGCGGGCCCAGGCGGTCGCCGAGGTGTCCGACTGGGCGGAGCTGCGGGAGGCGGGGCGCCAGATCAAGGATCACACCCTGCGCCATCTCGACCGGTATCTCGTGCGGTTGGAGGAGTCGGTCACGGCGGCGGGCGGCACGGTCCACTGGGCGGCCGACGCGGACGAGGCCAACCGGATCGTGACCGATCTGGTCCGGGCGACCGGTGAGCGCGAGGTCGTGAAGGTCAAGTCGATGGCCACGCAGGAGATCGGGCTCAACGAGGCGCTGGAGGCGGCGGGCATCCGGGCCTACGAGACCGACCTCGCCGAACTGATCGTGCAGCTCGGCCATGACCGGCCCTCGCACATCCTGGTCCCGGCGATCCATCGCAACCGGGGTGAGATCCGGGACATCTTCCGCCGCGAGATGGGCGCGTGGGGCCGCCCCGCGCCCGACGGGCTCACCGACACGCCCACCGAACTCGCCGACGCGGCCCGGCTGCATCTGCGGGAGAAGTTCCTGCGCGCCAAGGTGGGGATCTCCGGCGCCAACTTCATGGTCGCGGACACCGGCACGATGGTGGTCGTGGAGTCCGAGGGCAACGGCCGGATGTGCCTGACCCTCCCCGAGACGCTGATCTCGGTCGTCGGCATCGAGAAGCTCGTGCCGTCCTGGCGGGACCTGGAGGTGTTCCTCCAGACGCTGCCGCGCTCCTCGACGGCCGAGCGGATGAACCCGTACACGAGCAGCTGGACCGGTACGGCGGACGGTGACGGGCCGCGCGCCTTCCATCTGGTGCTGCTGGACAACGGCCGCACCGACACCCTCGCCGACGAGGTGGGCCGCCAGGCCCTGCGCTGTATCCGCTGCTCGGCCTGTCTGAATGTGTGCCCGGTGTACGAGCGGGCCGGGGGCCATGCGTACGGCTCGGTCTATCCGGGCCCGATCGGCGCGATCCTCAGCCCGCAGCTGCGCGGCACGGGAAGCGAGATCGACGCCTCCCTGCCGTACGCCTCCTCCCTGTGCGGGGCCTGCTACGAGGTGTGCCCGGTGGCCATCGACATCCCCGAGGTGCTGGTGCATCTGCGGGAGCGGGTGGTGCAGGGCGGTCCGGTGACCCGGCAGGGCAACAAAGTGGTCCTCAAGCCCGCCAAGGGGCACGCCGCCGAGCGGGCGGCCATGCGCGCGGCCCGCTGGGCGCTCGACCGTCCCGGCGCCCTGCGCACCGGCCAGCGCCTCGCCTCCCGGACCCGCAGGTTCCACCCGCGCACCCTGCCGGGCCCCGGCAAGGCGTGGAGCGCCACCCGCGATCTGCCGACGGTCCCGGCGGAACCGTTCCGCGACTGGTGGCAGCGCACCAACGGCGGGAGCAACAGCGGGGGCAACACCGGCAGCAACGGCGCGAAGGGCGAGCGATGAGCAGCAGGGAACGGATTCTCGGCCGGGTGCGGCGGGCGATCGCGGACGTCCCCCGGGACGATCCGCCCTACGAGCGGGCGATCGAGCGGAACTACGCCCGCGTGCACGGCGAGCGGACCGAGGCACAGACGGTGGATCTGCTCGCCGAGAATCTGGCGGACTACCGGGCGATCGTGCACCGCTGCACGGACGAGGAACTGCCCATGCTGATGATGCGTCTCCTCGCCGAGCGGGGCTCGGAGACCGTGCTCGTACCGCCGGACCTGCCGCCACGCTGGCTGAGCGCGGCGGACCCCACCCTTGTCCACGACCGGGCCGTCTCCACCCCCCACGAACTGGACCGGGTCGGCAGTGTGGTGACCGGGTGCGCGGTCGCCATCGCGGAGACCGGCACGATCGTGCTCGACGGGTCGCCGGACCAGGGGCGCCGCCGCATCACCTTGATCCCCGACCATCACATCTGTGTGGTGCGCGTGCCCGGCCAGGTGGTGTCGTCCGTCCCCCAGGCCCTCGAACGCCTCGACCCCGCCCGCCCGCTGACCTGGATCTCCGGCCCGTCGGCGACCAGTGACATCGAGCTGGACCGGGTGGAGGGCGTGCACGGTCCGCGCACGCTGGAGGTGGTGCTGGTGGGCGCCGGGCCCGGGTGAACCGAGGGGATCGCGCCGGGGAGCGGGCGGGGACGGGCGCGGCTAGCGTAAGGACATGATCCGGTTCGAGCAGGTCACCAAGCGCTACCCGGACGGGACGACGGCCGTGGACGGGCTGTCCTTCGAGGTGTCCGAGGGCGAGCTGGTCACCCTCGTCGGCCCCTCGGGCTGCGGCAAGACCACCACCATGATGATGGTGAACCGGCTGATCGAGCCGACGTCGGGCCGGATCCTGGTGAACGGCGAGAACATCGCGGACGTCGACCCGGTCCGGCTGCGCCGCCGCATCGGGTACGTCATCCAGCAGGTCGGCCTCTTCCCGCACCGCACGATCCTCGACAACACGGCCACCGTGCCCGCGCTGATCGGCTGGAAGCGCGCGAAGGCACGCGCGCGGGCGGCGGAACTGCTGGACCTGGTCGGCCTGGAACCCGGCCTCTACGGGCCGCGCTACCCGCATCAGCTGTCGGGCGGTCAGCGGCAGCGGGTCGGGGTGGCCCGCGCGCTGGCCGCCGATCCGCCGGTGCTGCTGATGGACGAGCCGTTCGGGGCGGTCGACCCGGTGGTGCGCGAGCAGTTGCAGGACGAGTTCCTGCGGATGCAGGCCACCGTGCGCAAGACGGTGCTGCTGGTCACCCATGACATCGAGGAGGCGGTCCGGCTCGGCGACCGGATCGCGGTGTACGGCCAGGGCCGGATCGAGCAGTACGACACTCCGGGCGCGGTGCTGGGGATGCCCGTGTCCCCGTACGTCGCCGCCTTCGTGGGCGCGGACCGGGGGCTGAAGCGGCTGTCGGTGACCGCGATCGAGCCCGGGGACGTGGAACAGCCGCCGGTCGTCGGGCTGGACGAGGCGGCCGGGCGGGCGGCGGCACGGATGCGGACGGAGGGCGCCCGCTGGGCGGTGGTGCTGGACGCGGACGGCGATCTGCACGGCTGGGTGGGGCTGGACGAACTGGGCACCGAAGGGGCCGTCGGGGCGCTCGCGCACCGGATGAGCGCCTGGGTCCCGGTCGGGGCGCCGCTGAAGCAGGCGTTCGGCGTGATGCTCCAGCACGACGCCGGATGGGTGGCCGTCCTGGACGGCTCCCGGTTCCTCGGCGTCCTGACCCCCGCCAAGCTGCACGAGGCGCTGCGCCGCTCGGTGGACGCGGACGCGCAGGGGGTGGCGCGCGAGCAGGTGGCGTTCGACTCGGTGGCGGACGCGTAGCCGACGGCGGCTACGTCAGCAGCCCCTTGTCCTTGAGATAGGTGCGTGCCACGTCCGCCGGGAGCCGTCGCCAGCTGTCCACCTGCTCGTTCATGGTGGCGAGGTCGGCGGTGGTGAGGACCTCGTTGAGCTTGTCGAGGGCCTTGGTGACGCCGGGGCCGCCCGCGCGGGCGCGGTTCACGACCGGCACCACGTAGTCGGCGTTCTGGAGATGCTTGTCGTCGGCGAGCAGGACGAGGCCGAACTGGTCGAGGGTGGCGTCGGTGGTGGTGGTCAGCACCAGCTGGTCCTGGCCGTTCTGCACGGCCAGTTTGGCCTGGGTCGTGCCCACGCCCTTGGGGTCGACGGCGACGATGTCGATGCCGTAGACCCGCTTCAGCCCGGGTTCGCAGTACGGCCGCTGCACGCATTCGTCGCCCGCCGCGAGCCGTACCTTCAGTCCCGAGGCGCCGAGGTCGCTGAGGGTCTTGAGGTGGTGCTCGCGCGCGTAGCTGTCCTTCACGGCGAAGGCGTTCTGGTCGACGGCCCGGCCGGGGTCCAGGACGGTGAGGCCACGGGGGGTGGTCAGCCGGCGCAGGGCCGTCATGGTGGCGGCGAGGTCGGGTGAGCCGACGGGCGGGGCGTCGGGGCCGCTGGTCTTGGCGTTGAGCCAGTCGGCGAAGGTGGCCGCGTACTCCGGGACGACATCGATCTGGCCGGACTCCAGGGCGGGTTCGTACAGCTCGCGGTTGGCGACCGTGAGGAAGGAGGTCCGGTATCCGGCCTGGTTCAGCAGCAGGGCGTACAACTGGGCGAGCAGATCGCTCTCGGTGAATCCGGCCGAGCCGATGGTGAGGTGGTGGCTGTCGCCGGGGGACGCGGTGATCTCGCCCTGGCTCTCCAGGGAGGGGCCGGTGGCGCAACCGGCGGCGGTCAGGGCCAGCAGAAGGACGCCCGCGAGTGCCTTACGGGCCCTCATCGGGTGTCTCGTACAGGCCCCCCTCGGATGTCTCGTCCGGGCCCTCATCGGGTGCCTCTGACCCAGGCCGGGGAGAGCCGTTCGGTGATCTCGAAGGCGCCCTCGACGAGCAGGGCGAACACGGCGACCAGGAAAGCACCGGCCACCACCTGAGGCGTACTGGCGAGGTTGAACCCGGCCGTGATGATCCGGCCCAGCCCTCCCCCGCCCGCGAGCGCGGCGATGGTCGCGGTGGCGACGAGCTGGACGGCGGCGATCCGGACGCCGGTGAGGATCATCGGGGACGCGAGGGGCAGTTCCACGTGAAACATCACCTGGCGTCCCGTCATGCCCATACCGCGTGCCGCCCGCACGGTGGCCCGGTCGACCTCGCGCATGCCGACATAGGCGTTGGTGAGCAGCGGCGGTACGGCGAACAGGACCAGGGCGACGACCGTGGGGCCCTCGCCCCAGTTGCCGACCGGGGTGAGCAGCAGCAGGACCAGGACGGCGAAGGTGGGGACCGCGCGGCCGATGTTGGAGAGGTTGACGGCGAGCGCGCCGCCCTTGCCGAGATGGCCGAGGACGAGCGCGACGGGCAGGGCGATCAGACAGCTGACGACCAGGCAGACGACGGTGAGCACGAAGTGCTGGAGCAGCCGTTGCCAGATGCCGTCGGCGCCGGACCAGTGGGCGGAGTCGGTGAGCCAGTCCCAGGCGTCGGCGAGGGTGTTCACGCGGCGCCCGTTCCCGTCGTCACGCGGGGGCGGCCGTGGTCGCCGCCGGGCGCGGCCCGCCGTCGCCCGCGTCCCGCGCGGGCCGTCCTCGTCCAGGGGGTGAGCAGGCGCTGGACGCCGAGGAGCAGCAGGTCGGCGAGGATCGCGATGATCACGCAGAGCACGGACGCGGTGAGCACCTGGGCCTTGAAGTAGGTGTTCATACCGGCGTAGATGAGGTTGCCGAGGCCGCCGTAGCCGACGATCGCGCCGACCGTGACCAGGGAGACGGCGGAGACGGTGGCGATGCGCAGTCCGGCCATCGCGGCGGGCAGGGCGAGCGGCAGTTCGAC
The DNA here is from genome assembly GCF_042790455.1 of Streptomyces sp. NPDC056734. Lineage (NCBI taxonomy): Bacteria > Bacillati > Actinomycetota > Actinomycetes > Kitasatosporales > Streptomycetaceae > Streptomyces > Streptomyces sp. NPDC056734. Next base: position 36,692 of record NZ_JBHTZD010000030.1, on the reverse strand, counting down.
GGTGAGCAGCAGCCGGATGGGTCCGTAGCCCATGCCGCGGGCGGCCTGCCGGGTCTCCTCGGGGACCGCGCGCAGGCCCGCGAGGAGGTTGCGGACCAGCAGGGTCAGCGAGTACAGCACCAGCCCGGCGATCACCAGGGTGGCGGAGAGCCCGTACAGGGGCAGGAGCAGGGAGAACATGGCGAGGGACGGGATCGTGTAGAGGATCGTCGTCACCCCGAGGACGGGGGCCGCCGCCCAGCCCCAGCGGCGGGCCAGCACCGCGAGGGGCAGCGCGACGGCGAGGCCGATCAGCACGGCGACGAAGGTCAGCTGGAGATGCTGGAGCACCGCGTCCGTGACGATCTGTGCGCGGGTGCTCAGATACGCGCCGCAGATCCAGTCGTTGCGCGCGAGACAGTCGTCCGGGGGCGCGGCCATGGGTCCATTGGAGCGGCGGGAGGCGGGGGCGGCCTGTTGTGGTCACCCGTTCGGGGAGCGGACCGGGAATCGGCGGGAGGGTGTCGCTGAGTACACCCTCCGATACGGGTTCTGCGCCCCATGTGGTGCGGCCCCGCGCTCCGTAGCGTCGTGGATGAGGCGCAGGGCGTGCCGTACGGAGGGTGATGACGATGTTTGGCACCAGGGCGCGACCACAACGGCACGACCAGGAACCCGCCGCCGAGGCGCTGCGGCTGGTCAAGGTGGCGAAGACGTACGGGGCGGGCGACGGGGCGGTGACCGCGCTGGACGAGGTGACGCTGACGCTGGCGCGGGGGACGTTCACCGCCGTGATGGGGCCGTCGGGTTCGGGCAAGTCGACGCTGCTCCAGTGTGCGGCGGGGCTCGACCGGCCGGACAGCGGGATCGTCGCGGTGGACGGGACGGTGCTGTCGGAGGGCGGCGAGGCGGAGCTGACCCGGTTCCGGCGGGGCCGGATCGGCTTTGTCTTCCAGCAGTACAACCTGCTCGACACGCTGACCGTCGCGCAGAACACGGTACTGCCGCTGAAGCTGGCCGGGCGGCGGGTGGACCGGCGGCGGACGCGTGAGGTGCTGGAGTCGGTGGGCCTCGGCGACCGGCTCGGGCACCGCCCGGACCAGCTCTCCGGCGGTCAGCGCCAGCGGGTGGCGATCGCGCGGGCGCTGGTGACCGAACCCCGGGTGATCTTCGCGGACGAGCCGACGGGCGCCCTGGACACGCGCAGCGCGCGCGATGTGCTGGGGCTGCTCCAGGACGCGGTACGGCTGCACGGGCGGACGGTGGTGATGGTGACGCACGACCCGGTCGCCGCCTCGTACGCGGACTCCGTGCTGTTCCTCGCGGACGGCAGGCTGGCCGGGCGGATGGACGCGCCGACGCCGGACCGGGTCGCCGAGCGGCTCGCGCATCTGGGCGACGACGTGCGCGTGGGGGTGTGAGCGATGCTGATGCTGGCCTTGCGGTCGATCCGGCAGCGGCCCGGACGGTTTCTCGCGACCCTGCTGTCCGCGTTCCTCGGCGCCGCGATCATCATGACGTTCAACTCGCTGCACGACACGGCCGGGCGGCCGGGCGTGGACTCGGTCAGCTCGCAGACCCTGACGACGGCGGCGAGCGTGGTCGGCGGGTACGGCTCGCTGCTGGTGTTCTTCGCCGTCGCCTCCACGCTCACCGTCAATGTGCGCCAGCGCACGGCCGAACTGGAGCTGCTGCGCTGCTCGGGGGCGACCCCGGCGCAGCTCAAACGGATGGTGGTGGGTGAGGCGGTGGCCGTCGCCCTGGTCGGTGCGGCGGCGGCGATCGTACCGGGCGTGCTGGGCGGCCGGGCGCTGCTGGCGGTGTTCCAGGACAGCGGGCAGGTCGCGGACTCCGTCGACCCGGCCTTCGGGCCGATCGCCCTGCTGTCGGGCATCGGCATCACCCTGCTGGCGTCGGCGGGCGCGGCCTTCCTCGCCGTGCGCCGGGCCACCCGCCGCGAGGAGCCGCGCGGCCGGGGCCGTACGGTCCTGGCGTACACGGCGCTGATCGCGGGCGGGCTCTCGGCGACCGCCACCTTCGCGCTGGACGCGACGGAGGCGGCGCTGATGGCACCGGCCGCGTACGGGGCGATCCTGTTGTCGGTGGGCTGCGCGCTGTTCGCGCCGCGGCTGCTCGACGCGGTGCTGCGGCGGCTGGACCTGACGGGCGCGAGCGGCTGGCTGGCCGTGCGCAATCTGCGCCGCCGGTCCGGGCAGCTCGCCGGGATCCTGATGTCGCTGATCCTGTTCACGGCGGTGTCCGCGGCGACGCTCACCGTGCAGTCCGTGGAGAGCGCCGAGGTGGCGGCGTCGGGCCTGGTGAAGTCGGTCGACGCGAAGAACCTGGAGACGCTCAACTTCACCGTCGTCGGCATCATCGTGGTGTTCGTGTGCGTGATGCTGGTGAACTCCCTGTACGCGGCGACGACGTACCGCGAGCGGGAGTTCGGCCAGCAGCGGCTGGCCGGGGCGACGCCGGGGCAGGTGCTGGCCATGGTCGGCACGGAGGCGCTGATCCTGACGCTGACCGGGCTGTTCTTCGGTACGGCGGCGGCGCTGGCCGGGGTGGTGCCGTTCACGGTGGTCCGCTCGGACGGGGTGCTGCCGGGTCAGTTCCTGGGCATCTGGGCGGCGGTGGCCGCGATCGCGGCGACGGCGACGCTGGGCACGAGCCTGCTGACCGCCCGCCGGGTGCTGCGGACGCCGGCGGTGGGGGCGGTGGGGCTGGCGGCGTGAGGGTGGGTGAGGGGGGTGGGTGGGGGTGGGGCTGCTCCCCTGGGTGTTCCCTTCATGTGATCCCCAGGTGATCCCCAGGTGGTCCCCCATGTGCTCCCCCGGGTGTTCTCAGGGTCCGTCCCTGATGCCGAACGGCCCGGGGATCCCTAGGCTCTTGGGGACGGCTTGAGGCGGGCCGGCGGGAGTCGGTGGGGATCGGATGGAATCGGGCGGGATCGGTGGGGGGCTCATGAAGGCTGTGGTGCAGGACCGGTACGGCGGGTGGGACGCGCTGGAGGTGCGGGAGGTCGAGCGGCCCGTGCCTGCGCCGGGCGAGGTGCTGGTGCGGGTGCGGGCGGCCTCGGTCAACGCCTACGACTGGCACTATCTGCGCGGTGATCCGAAGATCGCCCGCCTGGTGTTCGGGCTCGGCAGACCGAAGGACGCGATACGGGGACGGGACTTCGCCGGGGTGGTGGAGGCGGTCGGCGGCGCGGTGACCGGGCTCGCGCCCGGCGACGAGGTGTACGGCGAGGCGGACGGGGCGTTCGCGGAGTTCGTGTGTGTCGCGGACCGTGCGGTGGACCGCAAACCGGCCCGGCTCACCTTCGAGCAGGCCGCCGCGATGCCGCTGGCCGCCAACACCGCGCTGATCGGTCTGCGGGACGTGGCCGGGGTGAAACCGGGGCAGACGGTGCTGGTGAACGGCGCTTCGGGCGGGGTGGGCACCTTCGCCGTGCAGATCGCCAAGGCGTACGGGGCTGAGGTGACCGCCGTGTGCAGCGCCCGGAACGCGGAGCTGGTCGGCACGCTGGGGGCGGACCATGTCGTCGACTACGCCCGGGAGGATTTCACCCGGGCCGGGCGACGCTACGACGTGGTGCTGGACCTGGTGGGCAATCGGTCCCTGGCCGATTTCCGGCGCGCGCTCACCCCGGAGGGGACACTCGTCCTGTCCGGCGGAGGTTTCTACGACGGCGGCAGTCTGCTCGGCCCCATGCGCCTCTTCTTCCGGCGCCGGATGCTGTCGCCGTTCGTCCGTCAGCGGCTGCTGGAGCTTCCGGCGAAGCCCAGCAAGGCGAACCTCACGGCGTTGCGGGATCTCGTCGACGCCGGGAAGGTCACCCCGGTCGTGGAGCGGACGTACCCGCTCAGCGAGGCGGCGGAGGCCATCCGGCACATGGAGGTGGAGCACGCCCGCGCGAAGATCGTCGTGACGGTGTGAGGCGCGGGTACGCCGGGGCGGCACACCCGCGCCGGGGGTGCGGTCCGACGGCTAGCGGTCGGCGGGCTTGGCGTACTCGTTGGCCATGGATCCCGCGAAGTCGTAGAGCAGGACCTGGTCGTCACCGATGACCCAGGCGTCGTGCCCGGGCGGCAGGACGAAGACATCGCCGGGCCCGACCTCGCCCTCGGCCCCGTCGTCCATCCGGAAGCGCATGCGTCCCTGGACGACATAGCCGTTGTGGTGGATCTGGCAGGTGTCGGTGCCCGCGAGCGGGGCGACGGACTCCGACCAGCGCCAGCCGGGCTCGAAGGTGCCGATGGCGAAGTCGAGTCCGGTCAGATGGATGGTTTCGAGGTGGCCGCGCGGGAAGTCGCGCCGCTCATCCGGCTTGTCGAGCGTCTTGATCTCAAACATGACGCTCCTCCTTTCCGGCCGCAGCGATCTGCGACCGGGTCCGGCTCTCCACCGCCCGCTCACGTGGGGCGAGCGGCGCGGGCGGGGCCGGGCCCCTCACCGTCCATCCTCCGCCCGGACGGGGTGGGGGCGCCATCGGGGGGCGGGGTGCCATTCCGGGGCCCCCGGGAGTGTCGGGGGCGGGGATTCCAGGCGGGGCGCCTTCGAGAGGCAAGGGCGCCATGGAACGTCGGGGTGGTCAAGGGTTCCGGGCGGGCGTCATCGGAGGGCGGGGGTGCCCCGGAGAGTCGGGGTGTCGAGGGGAGAGCCCTGGAAGACCACGGGCTTCTTCGGGCTGTCCGCGCCGGGCGCAGATGGGTTGCTGGGGGCACTCACACGAACCTCCGGACCGCCTGGAGTGACCACACGAGTACTGAATGCAATGGGATGCCGTTGATCGCGCCAGATCACCTTTGAGCCTCTTTATGGCTCGGTGGCCGACGGCTCCCCATGGATACCCCATCACCTCACCATGCCCGTGATGAGGCAGGCCGAACGACCACAGGCGAGGCGGCGGAGAGCCTGGGTGTGGGCTTCACGGCGGGCTTGTTGTTCGCAGAGCCGATGTCACAAGAACGAGCCGCCGACCGGTCATCCAGAAGAACGGCACCCACACCGGAGTGCCCGGCAACCCCATTCCCCACAGAAGCGGAGAAATCGCGTTCGCTACCTACGCCACGGTCACCATCCTGGGTGCGGTCTTCAACGGTGCCGCCACCACCTATCTGATCGGCCACGAATACCCCAAAACCCAGGCGGACATGAAGGGCGTGCCCCGCAAGTGGGTGCCGGTACTGGGCCTGCTGCTGGCAGCGGGCACCGTGGGACTGCTGGCCGGACTCGCCGTGCCGCTCCTGGGGATCCTCGCCGCCTCCGGCCTCGTGCTCTATTCATCGGCGCGATCATCGCCCACCTACGAGTGGGCTCCCGCAACATCATCGGCGGGATCGTGTTCCTCGCCGCAGCGTTGGCCGACCTGACCCTGAGCCTGCTCTACCACGGCCCCTCGTAGCCCGAGAGACGCAGCAGTGCCGCCCCCATCGGGTGAGCGCCCCCTTGCAAACATCTCACCGACACATTCTGCACGCTGATCCAGACGTCCCTCGCCCGAAGGAGCCGGCGGTAGCTGTCGTAGTCATAGCCCGGGTCGGCGTAGAGCCGGCCCCGATCCAGCGGCATCAACCAGGTGCCCCTCCCCCAGGCCCCCGACCTGCTCGAACAACGCGCTGCTCCAGATCGCCCGGCCGTGCGCTGCGGCGTCAGTGGCTGCCCCAGGGGCACGGGTGAGAGGCGGGCTCGGTGGGGCCGGCCTCGAACAGGGCTGGCTGCGGCGGTCGGGCGGGCGCCGACCCTACGACGTTCCAGCCGGGCGGCCTGTCCGGCGCGCTGCCCGGCGTGAGGCTCCCTGGTTGACCCGGTAGTCGCCGGGGGTCATGTCGAATTCCTTGCGGAAGGCCAGGTGGAAGCCGACCTGGCTGCGGTAGCCGATGCGTTCGGCGATGTCCTGCTGGGAGACGGTGGTCTCGGTCAGCAGGCGGCGGGCTTCCTGGAGGCGGCGGACCGTGAGGTAGCGCATGGGCGGTTGGCCCACCAGTTCACGGAAGGTCTCCGAGAAGACGGACCGGGACATGCCCGCCTTGCGGGAGAGGGACTCAAGGGACCAGGGCTCGGCGTACGAGCCGTGGATGGCCGTCAGTGCTCTGCTGATGCCGGGGTGGTGGAGGGCCTGGAGTGCCGGGGACTCCTCCGCCAGTTGCTCCATGGCGATACGGAGCGAGAGGACGAAGACCGCCTCGAAGGCGCGCAGGGTCACCAGGCGTACGCCCGGGGCCGTGCGGGCGAGCTCGGCGGGGAGGGAGTCCAGGGTCCGCAGGAGCAGGGGCTCGTTCTTCAGCATCTGGTGGCGCAGCACGATGATCCGGGGCAGGGCGCTGTACAGGCTCGGCTCACTGGTCGCGCTGTAGTAGAGGCTCGCGCAGAGCATTCGGGTGCGGTACGGAGGGACGCCGACCTCGATGACACCGGACCCACCGGGGTGGAAGTGCGGGACCAGCGCCGACAGCGGCGTTGCCTGCGCACCCGGGTCGGAGGCGAAGGTGTGGGCGTGTCCGTGGGGGAAGATCGCCAGGTCGCCCTCGTGCAGTGCCACGGGCGTGGGGTCGTCGTCGAAGCTGATCACACAGCCGCCGCCGACCATGTAGTGCACGATCGCGCAGTTGTCGACGGGGCCCTTGACACCCCAGCTCCCACCGGCCTCCCATCTGCTGTGGAAGACATCGACGAGCCACAGGGGGCGTAGCAGTTCGCTCAGCATGTCGTCGTCAGGCACGGACGATCCTTAAAGCAATTCGGTTCATGATTTATTGATCGTAGCCGCGGTTCCCAGAACGATAGGTGGCGAAGCCGGAGAACTGGCCGGTATACGGGGGAAGTATCTGGGGGCTGGAGACATGCGGATCCTGATTGCCGGGTGCGGCATCGGTGGCCTGACCACAGCGTTGAGCCTGTATGCCGCCGGGCTGCGTGATATCCGCGTCCTGGAGTCCGTTCCACAGATCCGGCCACTGGGAGCCGGGCTGAACCTGCTGCCCAACGCTGTGCGCGAACTGACCGCCCTGGGTCTGGGCACACCGCTCCGCGATATGGGCGCCGAGCTGACCGGGCTGGGGTATCACAACCATCTCGGCCAGGAGATCTGGCGTGAACCCCGCGGCCGGGCGGCCGGCTTCTGGTGGCCGCAGCTGGCTGTGCACCGCGGCGCATTGCAGGGCGCCCTTCTGGAGTGTGTCCGCGCCCAACTGGGCGAGGCCTCGATCGTCACTGACGCCCGGGTCACCGGCTTCGTCGTGCCGCCCGGCGGCGGTGTCGAGGTGACCGTCGCCCGCCGCGCCGCCGACCGGTCCACCGCCCTGCTCCGGGCCGATGTACTCGTCGGAGCCGACGGGCTGCGGTCCGCCGTACGGCAGGCGCTCTACCCAAAGGAAGGGGAGCCGCGCTTCAACGGCACGGCCGTATGGCGGGGCATCACCCGTGTGACGCCCTTCAGCGGTGGCCGGTCCATGGTCGTCATGGGCGACGGCCGCTGGAAAGCGGTGGTGTACCCGCTGGCCGCCCGCCCCGGTGCCGACGGGCTGGTTCCCGTCAACTGGGCCGTCTCCCGGGCTGCGGACGAGGGTCGGGCCGCTGCCGGGGACCGGTTCCCCGACGCCGTCGCCGGCTGGCGCCTCGACGATCTGCGGCTGGACGCGCTCGTGGCGGACCACGCGCACGTCGCGTCCTTTCCCATGCTGGACCGGGACCCGCTGCCCCGCTGGTCGTTCGGTCCGGTCACCCTGCTCGGCGACGCCGCGCACGCCATGGCGCCCATGGGTTCCAACGCGACGACCCAGGCGGTGCTGGACTCCCGCAGCCTCGCGCGTGCCCTGACCTCGTATGCCGACCCGGTGGCCGCCCTGGCCGCCTACGACCGCGAGCGCCGGCCCCTGATGAACCGGCTCCAACTGCTCAATCGCGCCAAGGGTCCCGAAGTGGTGATCGACCTGGTCCATGAGCGGGCCCCCGGGGGATTCACGCGGGTGGAGGACGTGGTGCCCCGCGCACGACTGACACAGGTAGCCGACAGCTACGCGCGGGCCGCTGGTTTCGATACGGCCTCCGTCAACGTCGCGTCCCCCTACGACAGCCCGCTGGGTGGGGCGATGCCTTGGATCGGAGCCGCCGGCGGGTGCTGAGGGGCCCTCCGCGCCACCGGACATCCCACCGAGGGACAGCCGGTCGGTCCACCCTCGGCGACAGCGCCGCCACCGAAGACGTCATGTCCGGTCTTCCCACCTCCCCCCTCCCCACCCGGATGCATCGAGACAACCAAGTGCAGCTCGTGCACTTGTGCAGCGGCTCTCTCCCCGCGCCGCTCCAGCCATCTGCCTACTCATTCATCGCACTGTTCACCAGGAGAGACATGACCCGCAGCGGCCAGGAGTACCTCGAATCCCTACGCGACGGCCGTGTTGTATGGCTCGACGGTGAGCTGGTCAAGGACGTCACCGAGCACCCCGCCTTCCGCAACACGGCCCGTTCCCTGGCTCACCTCTACGACCTGGCGCGGGAGCCGGGGCTGCGGGACGTGCTGACCGTGCGTCCCGCAGGAGCCGATCGTGCGATGCTGCGCGCTTACCACGTCCCGCGCACCCAGGGCGAACTCGTCGCGCGCCGCAAGGCCTTCAAGACCTGGTCGGAGGCCAGCTTCGGCTTCCTGGGCCGCTCCCCGGACTACATGGCCTCCGGTTCCGCGGGCTTCGTTTCCACGCCGGACGTCTTCGCCGGGCAGGGCTTCGACGGGCGGGACAACCTCGCCGCGTACTACCGGCGGATGACCGAGGGCGACCTCTACCAAGCGTTCACCATCACCAACCCGCAGGTTGACCGGACCAGGGCGGCCAGCGAGCAGGAGGAGGACGATCTGTATGTACGGGTCGTCAAGGAGCGCGACGACGGCATCGTGGTACGCGGCGCGAAGATGATCGGCACCGGCGCGGTGTTCGGCGACGAGATCATTGTCGGCACGATCGAACCGCTTCAGCCCCAGGACGTGGAGTACGCCCTGTGCTTCTCCGTGCCCTTGGACACCCCAGGGCTGAAGTTCATCTCCCGGACGTCGTACGAGGCCCAGGCCCGCAGCGTGTTCGACAACCCGCTCTCGGCCCGATTCGACGAGAACGACGCGCTGCTCGTCTGCGACGACGTCTTCGTGCCCTGGGAGCGGGTGCTGACCTACCGGGATGTCGACACCACATTCAAGATGTGGTGGTTCACCCCGGCGTATGCCAACTTCGTCCATCAGGCGGCCACTCGCTTCTGGACCAAGTTGGAGTTCCTGACCGGCCTGGCGATCCTGGTCACCCGCTCGAACAACACCTACGGCATTCCGCCGGTGCAGATGCAGATCGGGCGCCTTATCGGCTGGCTCAACATCGCCAAGTCGATGGTGATCGCAGCCGAGACCACATACGAGCGGGTGGCCGGTGAAGGCGGTGCGGTGCACCTGAACCGGGAGATCGCCTCCGCCCACCGGGCCATGGCCGGTGACCTCTATCCAAAGGTGCTGGCAGAGATCAAGTTGCTGGCGGGCGGCGGGCTCATCCAGCTCCCGGCTTCCGGGCACGATCTGAACCATCCCGAACTCGGCCCGCTGGTCGCCAAGTACGTGCGCTCCCCCGGCACGCCGGCCGAGAAGCGGATCAAACTGCTGAAGCTCGCCTGGGACGCGCTGGGCTCCGAGTTCGCGGCCCGGCACGAACAGTACGAACGCTTCTACCACGGCGCCCCGCACGTCTACCTGCCCAGCCTCGTGCGCGACGGCGACCCCGACCTGCTGGCCGCGTTCACCCAGTCCTGCCTGGATGGCTACCAGCTGGACGATCTGCCGGGTTCCTCGGAGGGGCTCGATGGCCTCCGGTGACCGCGGGCGGGCGCTCGCGCTGCTGGCCTCGACCCAGTTCGTGCTGCTCCTGGACACCTCGATCATCAATGTGGCGGCCCCGTCCATCGGCAGCAGTCTGGACATCTCACCCGCCGCGCTGTCCTGGGTGGCCAACGCGTATCTGGTCTCCTTCGGCGGGCTGCTGCTGCTCAGCGGACGGGCGGCGGATCTGCTCGGCCAGCGCCGGGTGTTCCTCTCCGGTCTCGCCGTACTCACGGTGGCGTCCCTGCTCGGTGCGCTGGCCGACAGCGCCGCCCTGCTGATCACCGCCCGTGCAGCGCAGGGCGTCGGCGCGGCCATGGCCGGAGCGGCGGCCTTCGCCCTGGTGCTCACGCTGTTCGACGACGGCCCCGAGCGGCACCGGGCGCTCGGCGTGTTCGCCGCGATGGCCGGCGCCGGGGGCGCCGCGGGCACGGTGCTCGGCGGGGTGCTCACCAGTTGGCTGGGCTGGGAGTCCACGTTCGCCCTGAATGTGGTCGCCGGCGTCGCGCTGATGATGCTGGTGCCGCGGCTGCTGCCGCCGGGGACGGCTCGCCGCGGTGCGCGGGGCGTCGACGTGCCCGGAGCGGTCACGGTCACCACCGGCCTGGGGTTGCTGGCCTACGCGGTGGTCAACGCGGGTGAAGCCGGATGGAGCTCGCCCGCGACTCTGGCTCCGGGTGGCGCCGCCGTGCTGCTGCTGGCGGCGTTCGCGCTGATCGAACGGCGGGTGCCGCATCCGCTGGTCCCACTCTCCGTGCTGGGGCGGTCGACGCTGCGGCTGGCGAACCTGCTGGCCGCGCTCTGGCAGATGTCACTGTTCCCGATGTTCTTCCTGGTGAGCCTCTATCTCCAGGCCGTGCTGGGCTACGAACCGGTGCTGGGGGGACTCGCCCTGCTGCCGCTGTGCCTGGTCGTCATCACGGTGGCCTCGCTCGCCGACCGGCTGATCGGGCGGTTCGGGCTGCGCACGCTGATGTGTGCCGGTTTCGCGCTGGTGACGGTCGGGATGATCTGGCAGTCACTGCTGTCGGTGGACGGCTCCTTCGTGGTGGACGTCCTGCCCGCGAGTCTGGTGCTGGGCCTTGGGCTGCCCCTGGTCTCCATCACCACCAACGTCGCGGCCACCGTGGACACCCGCGAGGAGGAGGCCGGACTCTCGTCCGGCCTGGTCAACACCAGTCTCCAGTTCGGGTCGGTCCTGGGGCTGGCCGTGCTGTCGGGGGTCGCCGCCGCCCGTACCGGCGGTTCCGGCGCGGCCCAGGACGCGGCGCTCACCCAGGGCTTCTCCACCGCCCTGCTGGTCGGTGCCGTACCGGCCGCCCTCGGTCTGCTGCTGACGCTGCGGCTGCGGCTGCCCGCACCGCAGAAGGCGCCGGGGCCACCGAACCCATCGCACGGGCACGGGACGAGCACCACCGGCACCGCCGGCCGGGGACACACCGTGTCCTGACCAGCGTCGCCCGGGCCGCCGACACCAGGCCCGGCCCACCCGACCACACCCTCACTCACACCCCCACAGAAAAGGGAGAGGCACGACATGTCAGAAGAGCACCGCAAACGCGTCCTGGTCACAGGGGCCAACGGTTTCCAGGGAGGCGCGGTCGCCCGGCTGCTCGCCGCTCAGGGCCACGACGTGCGCGGTCTCGTCCAGGACGAGGCCAAAGCGGCGGCGTCCCCGACCCCCGGAGTCACCCCGGTGCGCGGCGACCTCGGGAGCACCGGGGAACTGCGGGCCGCCTTCGCGGGCGTCACCCACGCGATCGTCGTGATGCCCCTGGAGTACGACCCCGAGGTGGTGAGCCGGTACGCGCACAACATCGCCGAGGCCGCCCAGGAAGCGGGGGTACGGCGGCTGGTCTACAACGCCAACGTCCCGGTGCCCGCCGAGACGACACCGTACGCGGGCCTGGAGACCCGGCGACGGGCCCAGGAGGTGCTGCTCGCGTGCCCGGTGCCCGCCGTCGTGATCCGTCCGCCGGTCTACCTGGAGAATCTGTTCAGCCCGTGGAACGGCCCGGCGATCGTCAACGACGGGGTGCTCGCCTACCCGCTGCCCGCCGAGCAGCCGGTGGCCTGGATGTCCCACGACGACCTGGCTCGGGTGCTCGTCCGGGCCCTGGACGAGGAGGTCCCGGCCGGGCTGGTGCTCGATGTCGGCGGGGCCGATGTTCTCACCGGCCCGGAGCTGGCGGCGGCGTTCGGGCAGGCCCTGGGGCGGGACGTCGGCTATGTCCCACTGGAGGTGGCCCGGTTCGAGGAAGGCCTCGGCCAGGCGATCGGCGCGCCGGCGGCGGCCGGTGTGGCGGGGGTCTACCACTACGTCGGCGAAGGCCGGGCGGGCGACTTCCTCGCCCCGTCGCCCGCGCAGGTGGAGGCCACGCTCGGGATCCGGCTCACGCCGGTCGTCGAGTGGATCAAGGCACAGCCCTGGGAGAACTGGGCCCGGCCCGCCGAGTGACCCACACCCGTTGCCGGGCACATCAGCGGCCCGGCAACGGCTCATCGGTCGACACACAAGGGGGGAGACAATGCCGGGCCACATCGGTTCGCGCGAGGACGGAACAGGGGCAGTACCGATCGCCGTGATCGGGATCGGATGCCGGTTGCCCGGAGCCCACGGGCCCGGCCGGTTGTGGGAACTGCTCGCCTCGGGCGGGGACGCCACACGATCCGCACCCGCGGACCGCTTCGCGGCGGGCACGGTCCTGCCGCCTGGCGGGCGGCGCGGGGGGTTCCTGGACGACGTCGAGCAGTTCGACGCCGGTCGCTTCGGCATCCCGGACGAGGAAGCCACTGCCATGGACCCGCAGCAGCGGCTGCTGCTCGTCACAGCCTGGGAGGCGCTCGCCGACACGGGGCACGACCCGCGTCGGTTCGCCGGCAGCCTTGCAGCCGTGGTGGTCGGCCAGTCGGGCGCCGACCACTGGGAACGCCTGCGGGCGGACCGGAACACCGCGCCGACCCTCGTCGAACTGGTGGGCGGGCACCAGCGGGCCATGCTGGCCGGCCGGCTCTCCTTCCACCTCGGCCTGCACGGGCCCAGCATCACACTGGACTGTGCGCAGGCCACCTCGCTGGCCGCGATCCACCTCGCCTGTGTCCAGCTACGCGCGGGCGAAGCAGACCTCGCCCTGGCCGGCGGTGCAAATCTGCTGCTCGGTATGGCCGCGACCCAAGCGTTCGAGCAGGCGGGGGTGCTCTCCCACGCGGGACGCTGCCGCTTCGGGGACGCGATGGCGGACGGGTTCGTCCGGTCCGACGGCGTCGGGGTCGTCGTACTCAAACGGCTCGACCGGGCCGTGGCCGACGGGGATCCGGTGCGCGCGGTGATCCTGGGTGGTGCCATGAGCCACGACGGCGCCACCGAGAAACATGTCACAACCCCGTCCCGCGACGGACAGAAACGAACCATGCGCGGTGCCTACAGAAACGCGGGCGTGGTTCCGGGCGAGATCGGATACGTCGAGGCGCACGGCACGGGCACCCGCATCGACGCGGTCGAACTCGGTGCCCTCACCGAGGTGCTGGCTGAGGGCCGCCCACCCGGCCGACCCTGTCTCGTCGGCTCCGTGAAGACCAACATCGGCCATTGCGAGGCCGCCGCCGGGGTCGCGGGCCTGATCAAGACGGTGCTGTGTCTGGAGAACGGGCAGGTGCCCGCCAGCCTGCACTTCGAGACTCCGTCACCGCTCGTCGACTGGAACCGCCTCCCCCTGCGGGTGCCCACTTCCCCGCAGCCGCTGCCCATCCCGGCGGACGGGCTCGCACTCGCGGCCGTCAACGGCCAGGGCATGGCGGGGACCAATGTGCACCTGGTGCTGCGCCAGTGGGCCGGACCAGGCCACCGACCGGGCCCCGGGCAGGACCGGCGGCAGGACTGCGGCGAGGAGGCGGCGCGGGCACCCGGTCGGCGTACCACGGCGCCGTAGCGCGCCCCGCCCACCCCTCCGCCAGGCCCGCGGGCCCCGCCCGCTCCCCCCATGTCCTGGCGCGCGAGCCCATTTCCGTTGCTCCGTAACACGGTTGCTCTGCTACTTCTCCACCCCCTTCTTCGCCTCATCCGCTCCTCGCCGCGCCGACCGCGTCGCCCAGTACCGGACGACACGGTGTGCCCGCATGCCTTCCGGCAGCCGCCGGCCAGTGTCCGGAGCGATGACCCATCTGATGACTCCCCTTGGAGACTGTGATGACCCGCAATTACGACATCGATCTCGGCAGTTCGATACGCACGGCGGCGATCCGGGAACTGGACCCGCTCGCCGCCGACAGAGCCCTGTCCGATCTGCGAATCCAGAACGAACGCGCCGACGTGGCCGCCCTGGTGGCCGCCCTGCGCCTGCTGGTGCCCGCCCTCGACGACGTCGCCGCTTACTCCACCGAGACCTGTGTGGCGGCCATGCGTGATCTGGGCATGTTCCTCGGGTCCATCAAGCGCCACGGTGCGGAGCCGGTGCCCCTGGTACCGGAGGTCGAGCGGGTGCTGGTGGAGCTGGGACGGCGCACCGACATGGTGCCCCGGGACACCGTGCACCACTACTGCACCTGGAACCCCTCCGGAGGCCGTCAGCGCATGTACACCGGCGACATCCAGGAGGCGTATCTCCAGGAGTCGGTGCGGATGGTCTTCCCTCATCTGCGCGAAGGGCTGGAACTCGCCGAGCGGCTGAGCCGGACCGAGGTGGACGAGCCCAAGTTCGCGGCACTGACCGATGAACTCACCACCCATATGGAGACGATGGTCCTGTCCATCAACATGGTGGTGGCCAACGTCGGCCCCGAGTTCTTCGCCCGCGATCTGCGTGCCTACTTCGAGGAGATCACCGTCGACGGGCGGGTGCTGCTGGGGCCCGCCGCAGCGCAGGTACCGCTGTGGCTGATCGACCAGGCCATCTGGGCGGCCGACAACAGCGAGCCGGAATACGAGGAGTTCCTGCGCGACTCGGTGCCCTACAGCCTGCCTCGCTGGCGTGAGCTGTACGGTCGCTGGACGGGCATCCCGTCGGTGGTGACCCGGCTGGTGGCCGCCTATGGCGACGACCCGGAGGGCGCCGAGCGCAGGATGCCGTATCTGCGGCAGTCCACCGAGGCCCTGGCCCGGCTGCTGCGGGTGATCACCGTCTTCCGTGGCCGGCATCTGGGCATCGCCCGCAAGGCGTACGACGCGGACCTGCGGCTCTACCCCGTGGGCAGCGGCGGCGCGAGCGTCGATCTGCTGCGCCAGATCATCGACCTCACCCGGGCCACCTCCCAGCTCACCCGGCGCCCCCATGGCCCGGCCGCCGGCAGTCCCGACCGGAGGTCGGCATGAGCGTGCTGATCGCGGGCGGCGGCATCGGCGGCCTGACCACGGCACTGAGCCTGCACGCCGCGGGGGTTCGCGGAGTACGGGTCCTGGAGGCGGTGCCGGAGATCCGGCCGCTCGGCGTGGGGTTGAACATCCTGCCCAACGCCGTCCGGGAACTCGCCGAGCTGGACCTGCTGGACGAGTTGCTGGAGGTGGCCCTGCCCACCGGGAGCCTGAGCTACTACAACCGCCACGGCCAGCTCATCTGGCGGGAACCGCGCGGGGAGGCGGCCGGGTACCGGTGGCCACAGCTGTCCGTGCACCGCGGTCGGCTCCAGGCCGTGCTGGCACAGGCGGTACGGCACCGACTCGGACCCGGCTCCCTGGTGACCGACGCCCAGGTACAGGGGTTCACCCGGCGTGCGCACGGCAGGGTCGAGGTGCGGGTGGAACATCCGGCCGCCGGGGGGCGGAGCCTGGCCGTGGCGGACGCGCTGATCGGCGCGGACGGCATCCACTCGCGGGTGCGGGCCTGTCTGTATCCCGGCGAGGGAGCACCGCCGTGGAACGGGCTCGTGGTGTGGCGCGGCACCACTGTGGCCCCGCCGTTCCTGGACGGCACGTCGATGATCATCGCGGGGGACGACCGGCGACGGGCGGTCGTCTATCCGATGTCCCCGCCGACGGGCCCCGAAGGTGCGGTCCTGATGAACTGGGCCGTGGCGCGCGCGGTCGATCCGGGGACAGAGATCGCGGGCGCCGACTGGAACCGGGCCATCGCCCCGCAGACATTCCTGCACCATTTCGCGGACCTGGCGTTCGACTGGCTTGACGTCCCGGCCCTGATCAGCACCGCCCGGGAGGCGTACGTGTACCCCATGGTCGACCGTGATCCGCTGCCCCGCTGGACACAAGGGCCCGTGACCTTGCTCGGTGACGCCGCCCACGCCATGTATCCGATGGGTTCCAACGGCGCCACCCAATCCATCGTCGACGCCCGGGTACTCGCCCGCGAGCTGGCCCTGAAGGACGACATCCCCGCCGCCCTCACCGCCTACGAGGCCGAACGCCTCCCCGCCCTGACCCGGATCCAGGCCAGCACCCGGCGACGCGGCCCCGAGGTGGTCATCGACTTGGCCCATGAACGTGCCCCGGACGGCTTCACGAAGGTGACCGAGGTGTTTCCCGGCGACGAACTCGCCGCCGTCTCGGCAGAGTTCGCACGACTGGGCGGTTTCGACCCGAGTACGGTCAACAGCCGCCCCTCCCTGGCCGTCCCGACCGGTGCCGGAGGCCCGCGATGAGAATCGACATCTGGTCCGATGTGTCCTGCCCCTGGTGCTACATCACCAAGCGCACCTTCGAGCTGGCCCTGTCGGCGTCCGGCCGCGACGACGCGCATGTGGTACTGCATCCGTACCTGATTGACGGTGAACACCCCGCCGAACCCGTCCCGATGTTGACGTGGCTGGCCGACAAGTACGGCGCCGAGCGCGCCGCGCTCATGGACCAGGAGGTCACGGCCGCCGGACCCCGCCACGGCATCGCCTTTCGCAACGCCACCGGCTTCGCCGTCAACACCTTTGACGCACACCGGCTCCTGTGGTGGGCGGGCCGCACCCTCGGACGCCCGGTGCAGAGCCGGCTGGAGGATCTGTTCTTCGCCGCCTGCTTCACCCACAGCGCCGATCTCTCCGACCATTCCGGGCTCCTTCGGTATGTGGAGCGGGCCGATGCGGGCCGCGACCGTGCCGCCCGGGTGCTCGGCTCCGACGAGGGGGTGGCCGAGGTACGTGCGGAGCTGGCCCGGGCCCGCGACCTGGGCATCACCACCGTGCCGCGCCTCGCGTTCGGCGGCGGGCCGGTGATCGAGGGCCCGCAGCAGGACCCGGCGGTGTTTCTGCGGGCCCTGGCAGGACCCACGGCGACGCCGTCGCGAGGTGGGCGATGACCGTGCTCGACGAGATCCTTGAAGGCGTACGGGAGGACCTCGCTGCGCGGCGCCGATCAGTTCCCCTGGTTCAGGTGCGTGAGCAGGCCCTTGCAGCCGGGCCGAGCCTCGACGCCGCGGCGCTGCTGCGCTCTCCGGCCGGATTGCGGGTGGTAGCGGAGGTCAAACGGTCCAGCCCGACGCTCGGCCGACTCGCCCCGATCGGCGACCCCGCGACTCTCGCCGCGGGATACGCCGACGCGGGCGCGGCGGCGATCAGCGTACTCACGGAGGGACGCCTCTTCGCCGGTTCGCTGGCCGACCTGGACGCCGTGCGCGACGCGGTACGGGTGCCGGTGCTGCGCAAGGACTTCGTCGTCGAGCCGTATCAGGTGTGGGAGGCCCGAGCACATGGCGCGGACCTGGTGCTGCTCATCGTGGCGACGCTCACTGGCTCACGGCTGGTCGAACTGCTGGCCACGGCGGGCGAGGCCGGGCTCACCGCGCTGGTCGAGGTGCACGACGAGACGGAGGCCGAACGGGCCATGGCCGCCGGGGCACGGCTGATCGGCGTCAACGCGCGGGATCTGCGCACGCTGCGGATCGACGCTGAGGTGTTCGGCCGCGTCGCCCCGGGGCTGCCCGCCGACATGGTGCGTATCGCGGAGTCGGGAGTGCGCGGCCCGGCGGACGCGGCACGCTACGCCGCGCTGGGCGCCGACGCGATCCTGGTCGGCACCTCGCTGGTCACCGACGGCGACCCGGCCGCGGCGGTCCGGGCACTGATCGCGGCGGGACGAAGCAAGGCACCGACCCGGAACGCGGGATTCGGGTCCGGCCCAGGGTCCGCGTGACCGGGCCGCTCCTTCGTCCGGTGTGGGAGGGCATTGCGCGGCTCCCGCATCTTGAACCGCCCCGTGTCAGGTAGAGACTCGATTCCATGTAGGGATTGAGTCATGGCACGACCCTCCCGTTACCCGCTTGAGCTGCGCCGTCGCGCGGTGCGCATGGTCGCCGAAGTCCGCGGTGACCACCCGAATGAGACAGCCGCCTTGCAGGCGGTCGCGGACAAGCTGGACATCGGTTCCCGCGAGACGCTGCGGAACTGGGTGAAGCAGCAAGAGATCGACGCGGGGTCGCGGCCGGGGACGACGACGGAGGAGTCCGCCCGGCTCAGGGCGTTGAAGAAGGAGAACGCCGAGCTGAAGCGGGCGAAACGACATGCTGAAGGCCGCGGCGAGTTTCTTCGCGGCCGGGCTCGACCGGCCACTGCCTCGCTCGTGGCGTTCATCGACGAGCACCGGGACCGCTTCGGCGGGGTCGAGCCGATCTGCAGGACGCTCACCGAGCGCGACTGCAAGATCGCCCCTTCCACCTACTACGCCCACAAGAAACGTCTCGGAGCGCCCTCAGCCCGTTCCGTGCGCGACAAGGAGCTCAAGGAGCGGATCCAGAAGGTCTGCACGTCCAACCACCGTGTCCACGGGGCCCGTGAGATCTGGCGCGAGCTGAAGCGGCAGGGCCACGAAGCAGCCCGCTGCACCGTCGAGCGCCTCATGCGCGAGATCGGCATCCAGGGCGCGGTGCGCGGCAAGCGCGTCATCACCACGATCCCCGGCGGGCAGGCCGGGCGGCCCCCCGATCTCGTCGACCGCAACTTCGTCGCTGCCGCCCCGAACCGGTGCCGGGTGGCGGACTTCACCCATGTAAAGACATGGTCCGCGACCGTCTGCGTCGCGTTCGTCGTGGACACCTTCTCCCGCCGGATTGTCGGCTGGTCGGCGGCCACCGTGAAGGAGACCGTCTTCGTCCTGGACGCTCTGGAGATGGCCATCCGGCAACGCGACCGGGGGCGGGCGCGTCCGGCAGCCGCAGGCGTTCATGAACGTTTCCGGCACTCCTCCCCGGACAGCTCAGCGCCCTCCCCGCACAGCCGCGCGAAGCGTTCCGCGTCGATGTTGCCGCCCGAGACGATCACCCCGATCCGGCCCGTGAGCGGGGCCGTGCGCCCGGCGAGCAGCGCGGCCAGCGGGGTCGCGCCGCTGGGCTCGATGACGATCTTCAGCCGTTCGAAGGCGAACCGCATCGCCGCGCGGATCTCGTCGTCGCTCACCAGCGCGATCTCGTCCACGAGACGCCGGTTGATCGAGAAGGTGAGTTCGCCCGGTGTGTGCAGGGCCTGACCGTCGGCGATCGTGCGGGGCACGGGGATCTCGATGCGCCGCCCCGCCTCCAGGGACCGCCTGGTGTCGTCACCGGCCTCCGGCTCGACGCCGATCATCCGGATGCCGGGGTGCAGGGCCTTGGCGATGGTCGCGCTGCCCGCGATCAGCCCGCCCCCGCCGACGGGCGTGAGCAGCGCGTCCAGCTCGCCGGTGTCCGCCAGGAGTTCGAGGGCGGCGGTGCCCTGTCCGGCGATGACATGGGGATGGTCGTAGGGCGGGATGAGGGCGAGTCCGCGCTCGGCGGCGAGGGCCTCGCCGATGGCGATCCGGTCCTCGGTGTAGCGGTCGTACGGGACGATCTCGGCGCCGTATCCCTCGGTGGCCGCGCGCTTGGACGCGGGCGCGTCCGTGGGCATCACGATCACGGCGGTGGTGCCGAGTTCTCGGGCGGCGAGGGCGACGGCCTGGGCGTGGTTGCCGGACGAGTACGCGGCGATGCCCCGGGCCAGTTGCGAGGGCGTGAGCCGCGAGGCGGCGTGGTAGGCGCCGCGGAACTTGAACGCGCCGGCCCGCTGGAAGTTCTCGCACTTCAGCAGCACCTCGGCGCCGACGAGGGCGTCCAGGGTGCGGGAGCGCAGGACGGGGGTGCGATGGGCGACGCCGTTGAGCCGGGCGGCGGCGGCGCGGATGTCGTCGGGGGTGACGGGAGTGACGGGGAGGGGGCTGGTGTCGGTCACGGGTGGTCTCCCTCGGGCGTCGGGGTCGGGGGGTGGTGGTGGCGGGTCCGGGCTTGGTCCCGTCCGTCGGGTGTGGGTGAGCCGGTGACACCCTACGGACCTCACCCTGCGCCGATCGGGCCCTCCGGCGGGGCGCCGCCCGCCCCCGGCGCACGCGGCCTCTACTATGGCCCCCGTGACCAGCACCCCGCAGCGAACCAGCCGACGCCCCTTTGGGCGTGCGGTGCTGCTGCTGGTGTTCGCGGTGCTGGCGGGGGTGCTCGCCATGCATGGGCTGGTCCCGGGAGGCGTGCCCGCGTCACACACCGAGCATGAGACCACCGCCGCCCAGCCTCTCCAGGAGACCGGCACGGCTACCCTCGCCCAGCCCGTCCAGACGGGCACGGCTACCGCCACCCGGTCGGTCCAGGGGACGGGCGAGATCGCCGCCACCCGGCCACTCCACAACACCGGCGGGGCGACCGACGTCCGGCCGGTCCAGCGGACGGGCGAGCCGGTGCGGCAGACAGGCGGCGATACGGTCGCCCGGCCGTTCGAGCAGACCCGCGCGATGACCGCCCCCGAGCCGGTCCAGCAGATCCGCGCGATGACCGCCACCCACCCGGTCCAGCAGATCCGCGAGATCCCCGCCCAGCCGGTCCCGGAGACCCGTGGGCATGGGGCCGAGGCCGGGCCCTCCCCCACCGCCCCGGCCCCCCACGAAGTCCACTGCACGTGGGCCACCGGCGGTGACGGTGGGTCCGGGCATGCGCGGCACGCCGATGTCACATGTGCCGCGAGCGGGGTCTCGACCTCGTACGCCACTCCCGCCCTCGCGCCGGCCCTCGAACCGGCGGCCTCTCCGCTGGTGCCGCCCGGCCGGGCCGCCGTCGCCACGGACAGCGGGCGGGCGCCGCCCGATCTGGCGCAACTGCAACTCCTGCGGATCTAGAGACACCCGCACGGCCTCCCCCGCCCAAAGGGGCGCGGCTGCCGTGCTCCGGTCTGTCTCCACATCCCCTCGCGCCCGTAGTGGCGCGCAGCACAAGGAGTTCCAGCAGCATGACCGCACACCGTACGTTCTTCCGCCGTGCCGCGATGGCGGCCGGCACCGCCGGCGCCGCCTTCGTTCTGGCCGCCTGTGGATCCGGGGACGGCGACGCCGGTTCCTCCGCGCACGGCGGCCACGACGAGGGCAGCGCCTCGGCGTCGGCCTCGGCGTCGACCTCGGCCGAAACGTCCGCGTCGGCCTCGCAGGGCGAGCACAACGCCGCCGACATCGCCTTCGCGCAGGGCATGATCCCGCACCACCGGCAGGCCGTGGAGATGGCCGACCTGGCGGCCACCCGGGCCGGTTCCGAAGAGGTCAAGGCCCTCGCCGAGGAGATCAAGAAGGCGCAGGACCCGGAGATCGAGACCATGTCCGGATGGCTCACCGCCTGGGGCGAGGAGGTGCCCGCCGCGGACGCCGGTCATGACGGGCACGACATGTCCGGGATGATGACCGACGACGAGATGACCGATCTGGAGTCGGCGTCCGGGCAGGCGTTCGACACCGCGTTCCTGACCCTCATGGTCAAGCATCACGAGGGCGCGGTGGAGATGGCCGGGGCGGAGAAGCAGGACGGCGCCTACCAGCCCGCGCTGGACCTGGCGGACGCCGTGATCTCCTCCCAGTCCGCCGAGATCGAGCGGATGAACGAGATCCTGGGGAAGGGCTGATCCCGTCCTCGGGGGGCGGGGCCCGGCCCCGCCCCCCGAGGCTCTCAGCCCGGCCCCCCGAGGCTCTCAGCCCGGCCCCCTGGGGCTCAGGCCCCGCCCTGGGGCTCAGCGGCGCAGCAGCAGCGAGGTGACCCGCAGCCGGCCGCTGTGGATCCAGACGTCCGAGTACTCCACCGGCCGGTCGTCGGCGAGATAGGTGACCTGCTGGAGGTACTGCACGGGCGCGCCCTCGCTCAGCACCAGGGCCTCGGCGACATCGGCGGGGGCCGCCTCCGCGCTGAAGGTTCGGCGGGCGGTGGCGATCTTCAGCCCGTAGGTGCCCTCCAGGACGCCGAAGAGGCTGGACGTGGTGAAGTCGACCTCCTCGATGCCGGGCGCGAGATCGGTGCGTACGAAGTTGAAGAGCAGGGCGACCGGGCCCTCACCCGTGCTGCGGACCCGGACCAGGCGCAGCACCCGGGTGCCGGGGGTGACGTCCAGCAGGGCGGCGACGGGCCGCGGCGGGACGATCAGCGAGCACTCGCGCACCGAGGTGGTGGTCACCACGCCCTGGCTGGCGAAGTCCTCGGAGAGGGTGCTCAGCTTCTGGGCGATGGCGGGCTCGATGGTCGTCGAGGTGACGAACGTGCCGCGCCCGCGCACCTGCCTCAGCAGGCCCTCCTCGATCAGGGTGGCCAGGGCCCGGCGCAGGGTGCCGCGGCTGACGCCGAACTCGTCGGCCAGTTCCAGCTCGCTCTTGAGGCGGTAGTGCGCCGGCCACTCACCACTGGCGATGCGCAGCCGGATGTGTTCCGAGATCTGCGCGTGGATCGCCGTGGGGACATCACGCTGGATCTCCGGAAGTCCCCCATTGTCGGCCGTCACGTTCGTCGTGTCTCCTTCTCGGGCTGCTCGGGCTGCTCGGACTGCTCGGACTCGTCGGCTGCTCGGGTCTTCGTCAAGGACGGGTGCCGCTCCGGGCGGGTGACACCGTGCCCCGGCCACGGTAGTCGGCCGGGGCACGGCAACGGCGGCCGGTCAGGTGACCGCCGGTCGGGGGACGCCGGTCAGTAGCTGACGGTCGACGCGTCACCGGTGTCGGTGATGATCGCCAGACCGGCGCTGGTGCCGAGCAGCGAGGCACCCGCGCGCAGCAGCTCCAGGGCCTGCGGGTAGGTCTTGATGGCCCCCGACGCCTTCACCTTGACCCCGTCGCGGGCCCGGTCGACAAGGTAGCGAACGCTGGTCGGGTTCGCCGTCTCGATCTGTCCGCTGCTGGCGTTCTTGAGGAAGGCGACGCCGGCCTCCATCGCGAGTTCGACGGCCGCCTCCTTCTCGGCGTCGGTCAGCAGCGGCAGTTCCAGCATCACCTTGACCGGCCCGCCGAAGGCACGGACCACGCCCGCGATGTCCTCGCGGAAGTCGTCGTAGCGCCCGCTCTTGAGCCAGCCGAGCTGAACGCCGATGTCCAGCTGGTCCGCGCCGAGCCGGGCGATCTCGGCGGCCTCGGCGGCCTTGCCGGCGCTGGTCATCACGCCGACGGTCGGGAAGTCCAGGGCGGAGGCCAGCTCCACCCCGGTGCCGCGCAGTTCGGCGGCCACGACGGTGATCCAGGAGGCGGGCACCATGGCGGCGTTGAACCCGTGGGTGATCGCCTCCTGGGCATGGGCCACCATGGCGTCGCGGGTGGCGTCCGGGTCGATCTTGGTGTGCTGGACGTAGGGCGCCAGCTGGGCCGGCGTGAGGTCGAGGGCAACCGCGGTGGCGGTGGTTTCGGACACGGAGTGATCTCCTCGTGGTGCGATGTGAGTGAGTGGGGGGAGAAAAAAAGGGGGGTGGGGGGTGGGGGCTCAGACCTTGGTGGCGTACTGCTCCGGTACGACGACACCCTCGCCGCCGAACCAGCGCGGGGCGTCGACGCCGCAGTACAGGCCGATGTTGCCCCAGGGCTCGAAGGCCCCGGTGCGGACGACGACCTTGGCCTCGCGGGCCAGTTCGCCCAGCACCTCGGCGTGCGTGCGGGTGCTGAACTCGGCGTCGGAGAACCGGTGGCGCAGCCACTTGTCGAGGCGGGGGTTGTGGGAGGGGACGTCCTCGGCCCGGACCACGCCCTCGACGACCAGCTCGTCCGCGATGAGTCCGAGGACCGTACGCAGGTCGGGCAGGTTCTCGGCGAGGGCGAGGTCGATGCGGTGTGCGTCGCGGGGCACGGGGAAGCCCGCGTCCACGACCAGCAGCAGATCGGTGTGGCCGAGGGTGGCCAGGGCACCGCTCAGTTCGGCGTTGAGGATGCCGGAGCGTTTCATGGCGGGTTGCCTTTCTCCAGAGGGCTGAAGACTGGGGGCTGAGGGATTGGGGGCTGAGGGATTGAGGGCTGAGGGCTGAGGTGCTACGCCGCGGCGGGCGTCGCCCCCGTGGCGAGGGTCATGATCGATTCCTCGGTGGCCTCGTCGGTTGCCACGACATCCACCAGCCGGCCTTCGCTCATCACCGCGATCCGGTCGGTGAGGGTGAGCAGTTCGGGCAGGTCGGAGGAGGAGCAGAGGATCGCCAGCCCCTCCTCGGCGAGGGCGAACAGCTGGGCGTAGATCTCGGCCTTGGCGCCGATGTCCACGCCTCGGGTCGGCTCGTCGAGGATGAGGACACCGGGGTTGATGGCCAGCCAGCGGCCGAGGACGGCCTTTTGCTGGTTGCCGCCGGACAGGCTGGTGATGGGCTGGCCCATGGTGGCCGTCTTGACCCGGAGCCGTTTCGCCTGCTCGGCGGCGCGGGCGTCGAAGGCGCGGCGGCGGATCAGGCCGAGGCTGCTGAACGCCTTGGTGGTCAGGGCGCCGACGTTCTCGCCGACGCTCATGGTGGTCAGCAGGCCCTGGGCGCGGCGCTCGCCGGGCACGAACGCGAGCTTGCGTTCGACGCTGGCGATGGGGTCGCGTTTGTCGTAGGGCTTGCCGAGGAGTTCGACGGTGCCGCCGGTGCCGCGGTCGCCGCCGAACAGGTTGTGCAGCAGCTCCACCCGCCCGGAGTCGGGCAGCCCGGCCACGCCCAGGATCTCGCCGGGGCGCAGCTCGAAGGAGACCCTGTGGTGCCGGCGTCCGCTCAGCTCCCGTACCTTCAGGGCCGGTTCGAGCGCCGGGTCGGCGGGCTGCCCGGCACGCCGGGTGAACTGGCCCAGCTCGCGGCCGACCATGGCGGCCACCGCTTGGTCGGGGGTGGTCTCCGCGCGGCGCCAGGAGGCGACATGGCCGCCGTCGCGCAGTACTTGGATGTGGTCGGCGAGGCGGAACACCTCGGGCATCCGGTGGGAGACGTAGAGCATGGTCGTCCCGGCCGACTTGAGCCGGTCCATGAGGGTGAACAGACGGTCGGCCTCGGCGGGGGTGAGCATCGCGGTCGGCTCGTCCAGGATCAGCACCCGGCAGCCCCGGGCGATGGACCGGGCCACCACGATGAGCTGCTGGGTGGCCAGGTCCAGGGTGCGGACCGAGGCGTTCGGGTCCAGATCGAGGTCGAGTTCGGCGAGGAGTTCGCCGGTGCGCTCCAGCATCCGGCGGCGGGAGGGGAACCAGCGGTGGCCGGGCTCGACGCCGCTCAGCACGTTCTCGGCGACCGTGCGGTCGGGCAGCAGCGACAGTTCCTGCGGGACGATCGCGACGCCGTGCCGGCTGAGCACGGTGGCCGGGTCGTACGCGGTGACCGGCTCGCCGAAGACGGTGACCGTGCCGTCGCTGGGCGGCTGGAGGCCGGCCAGGATCTTCAGCAAGGTCGACTTCCCGGCGCCGTTCTCCCCGAGCAGGGCGGTGATCTCGCCCGCGGGGACGTCGAAGGAGACCTCGCGCAGGGCGCGTACCGGGCCGAAGCTGCGGGACAGGCCCCGGACGCTGACGGCGCATCCGGCGGTGGGCGGTGCCCCTGAGGGGTGAGCGGCGGTGGTCATCAGTCCTCCACGGCGGCGGAGTCGAGGTTGTCGGCGGTGATGAACTGGGCGCCGGTGTCCACTCCGGTGATCTTCGTGCCCTTGGTGAGGAAGTCGTTGAGCACCTTCACCGCCTGGTAGCCCTGCTCGGTGGGGTTCTGGCTGATGGTGAAGTTCAGGACGCCCTTGTCGATGTACTCGGCGGTCTGGGTGAGCAGGTCGAAGCCGCCCATGGTGATGGCGTCGGCCTGGCCGGACCCGGCGACCCACTTGGCGGCGGCCGTGGTCGAGCAGCAGTCGAGCCCGGCGACGGCGACGACCCCGGTCTTGCCGGACATGGTCGACTCGACGGTGTTGTAGGCCGCGTTGGGCTCGTTGCCGACGTTCACCGGGCCGACGATCTTCAGGCCGCTGCCCTCCAGGCCCTCCTCGAAGCCGCTGAACCGGTCGTGCGACCAGCCGGCTCCGGTGTCCACGGAGAACACCACGACCGACTTGCCGTTGACGTCCTGGTCGCCCAGGTCCTTGCGCAGCTGCTCGGCCTGGGCCTTGCCGGAGCCCTTGAGGTCCTGGCCGACGAAGCCCATCTGCTCGGAGTCGGGGTTGTCGGTGTTGAAGGAGATGATCGGGATGCCGGCCTTGTACGCCTGGCTGATCACGGGCTTGAGGGCGTCGCTGGAGGCGGAGGAGACGGCGAGTCCGTCCACGGCCTTCTGCTGGATCAGGGTCTGGATCTCGGAGACCTGCTTGGCGGCGTCACCACCGGTGGGGCCTATCAGCTGGACGTCGGCGCCCAGTTCCTCGCCGGCCTTGTCCATGCCCGCGCCGATCGGGGTGGCGAAGGCGAGGGACGGGTCGTGGTAGCTCAGCTTGATCCGCATCGGCTTGTCGTCGTCGACGCGCTGCTGGATGTGGGAGGCCAGCTTGAAGGAGCCGTCGTCGGAGCCGCTGCCGGAGTCGGCGGAGGTGACGGCGCCACAGCCGGTGAGGGCGAGCGCCAGGGCGGCGGCCGTGGCGGGGGCGAGGGATCTGAGCAGGGTGCGGGTGCGCGGGGACATGGTGACTCCCTTGTCGTGTCCATGGGCTGGCGAGGGCGGGGGAAGTGGGGGCGTGAGCGCGTGGGGGCGTAGGGGGGAGACCGGGACGGCAAGGGCCCGGACCGTGCGGGCCGTCGCTAGGCGCGGGCCTTGCGCCTGCGTTGCCAGGTGTCGGCGGCGACCGCGGCGACGATGACCAGGCCGGTGACGACGGTCTGCCAGAAGGACGAGATGCCCTTGATGTTGAGGATGTTCTGGAGCAGGCCGATGAAGGCGACGCCGATGACGGTGCCCCACATGGTGCCGGATCCGCCGAAGAGGGCGGCGCCGCCGATGATGACGGCGGAGATGACGGTGAGTTCCAGACCCTGGCCGGTCACGCCCTGCACATAGGACAGGAAGGACAGGCCGAGCACGCCCGCGAGTCCGGCGGTGAACCCGGAGAGGACGAACGCGGTGAGCTTGACCCGCTTGACGTTGATGCCGACCAGCCGGGCGGCCTCCTGGTTGCCGCCGACGGCGTACGTGTTGAAGCCGAAGCGGGAGCGGGCCAGCAGGGCCACGCCGATGAGGGCGACGGCGGCGAAGAACAGGAACTGCATCGGGATCACCCCGAACAACCGCCCCTGACCGAGGAGGTTGAAGTCGGCGACGCCGGGCTGCGAGGAGCTGAGGGAGATCGGGGCGCCGTCGGAGATGAGCAGGGCGACACCGCGGAAGACGCTGAGCGTGCCCAGGGTGACGATGAACGACGGGACGCCCAGCAGCACCACGGCCAGTCCGTTGAGCAGTCCGGCGAAGGCGCCGACGGCGAGGCCGACGAGCATCGCGGCCATCCAGCTCCAGCCGTCCGAGATGAGCATGCCGGTGGAGATGGCGGACAGCGCGTACGTCGAGCCGACGGAGAGGTCGATCTCGCCGTTGAGGATCACGAAGGTCACGCCGACGGCCATGATGCCGATCTGGGCGATCTGCTGGCCGACCGAGAGCAGGTTGTCGGACGAGGCGAAGGTCGGCGAGAGCCCGGTGCCCAGCAGGAACAGCAGGACGAGCGCGGCGAAGACACCGGCCTCCCGGGCGTGCAGCAGCCGGCGCAGGGCGTCGGGTGTCCGCCGGGCGGACTCGGCGGCGGGTGGCGCCGCGGTGGTGGGGGGCTTCGAGGTCGTCGAGGTCACGAGGCATTTCCAATCCGGGCGTTCAGCTGGTCTCTGGTGGGCAGGGCGGGGACGACGCCCGCGATCGTCACGGTGTGGGCGCCGGCGGCCGCGGCGAAGGCAGCGGCCCCGTCGAGGGGCTTTCCTTCGGCGAGGGCGACGGCGAGTGCGGCGGTGAAGGAGTCCCCGGCGCCGGTGGTGTCGACCACCGTCCCGGCCGGGTGCGGGGGTACGTGGGTGATGCCGGACGCCTCGGCGATCAGGGCGCCGGCGCCGCCCCGGGTGAGGATCGCGGCGCCCAAGGTGCGCTCGCGCAGGGCGCGGACCAGGTCCTCGTCGCCGAGTCCATGACCGTCGGCGAGGCCGAGGAGGACGGGGGCCTCGGTCTGGTTCGGCATGATCACATCGATCAGCGGCCAGCAGTCGTCGGGGAGCGGCCGGGCGGGCGCCGGGTTGAGCACGGTGCGGGTGCCGGTCTCGCGGCCGATGCGCAGCGCGGTGACCACGGCGTCCTCGGGGATCTCCATCGACACGACGAGGATGTCGGCGGCGGCGATCTCGGCGCGGAAGCCCTCGACGGCGGCGGCGTCCAGTTCGTCCAGGGCGCCGGGCGCGATGGCGATGCGGTTCTCCCCGGAGGGTTCCACCAGGATGAAGCCGACCATGGTCGGGGCCTGGGCGGTCACCACCTGCCCGGCGTCGACGCCCTCGCGCCGCCACAGCTCGCGCGCCGCGCGGCCGAAGTCGTCGTCGCCGACGGCGGTCAGCAGCGCGACCTCGGCGCCCAGCCGGGCGGCGGCGATGGCCTGATTGCTGCCCTTGCCGCCGGGGCCCGGGTCGAACACGCCGCCCGAGACGGTTTCCCCCGCGACGGGAGCCTTGGGGAGCCTCATGGTGAGGCCGGCTCCGTAACTTCCGACAACCGCGATCTTCATCGGCACACCGCTTTGTGTAGGGACAACCATGGACATGCGAGAGCGTAGGTATAGGGATGTCCATAGTCAACGGTTTGCGGTGAGGGGAATTTTCGGTGTCTATTTCGGACCTGCTCAGACAGGTCCCGACAGATCCCGACAGATCCGGAAAGGTCCATAGAGGCCCAGACAGGTCCGGCAATGGGGTCCGGTGGGTCGCGCGGGCCCGGCAGCGGGCCGGTGTCAGCGGTACGGGGTCCAGCGCGGGGCCGTCTCCGCCCAACGGGCGTCCCACGCGGCGAGATTGCGCCGCCGCAGCGCGCGAGCGACGACGACATGGACGCCGTAACCGGCCAGGGCGACCGCGAGGAACGCCAGCAGTGCCCAGCCGGCGGTGCGGCTGCGGATCTCGTCGGCGGTCATCGGCGGCTCGGTGAGCGTGCCGTCCGTGGTGACCCAGACGCGGACGGGGCTGTCCGCCGGCAGTCCGGGCAGGACGTCGGTGGTGCCGGTGCGGACGCCGCCGTACGGGGCGGTGAAGCGGACCTCGGCCGGGTAGCGGGAGTGCCGGGCCTCGTCGGAACCGGGCTCGGGATGGCCCGGGACGTCATGGACGAGCACGGCGGCGATGTGGTGCCGGGTGCGTTCCTCGCGCTCGGCGGTCGCGCGGTAGTGCCGCTGGGCGGTGTCGCCCGCGAGGAACAGGGCCGCGCCCGCGAGCAGCGGCACGAGCAGCGCCAGCGCTAGCGCGATCCGGGCTTCGAGCCGGTCGGTACGGCGGCGCAGGGGGTTGCGGCGCCAGCGCCAGAAGGCGACGGGCCGGACGGGGGGACCGGGCTGGTCGGGGGGACCGGGCCGGTCGGCGGGTGGGGGCTGGGCGGGGGGTATGTCGCCTGACACGGGGCCTCCTTGCCGTGAAGGGTGATTGACGGGCCGTCAGTCGCCTTGCGGGGAAGGGCGCTTCGGGGGGGCGTGCGGTACGTCCGTCGGTTGTTGGTTGTCGGTTGTCGGGGGCGGACGCCGGATGTTGGGGGTCGGGCGCCGGGTAAGGGGCCGCCACGGCCGGTGGGGCGCACCTGCCGTGGCGGGGTGGGTGGGGGTAGGAGGAACGAGGAACTACGCGGGGATCAAGGGGAGTGCGCGGCGGTGCCTCTGCCCGAGGGATGGGCGTGCGCGGAGCGCAGGATCCTCGCGGCGCCCCGGATCGCGGCGGTGTGCGGGGCGGGCACCGGCCGCAGGGGTGCGTGCAGGCTGCCGGAGAGCCGGTGGACGACGTCCGGGCGCCGGGCGCCGCCCCCGGCGAGCAGCGCGCCCCGGGTCAGCGCGTCCGCCGTCAGGGACGTACGGTCCTGCCGGAGCATCGAGGCGATCATGGTGACCACCGCCTCGCAGAGGTCCGCCGCGGTGATGTCGCCGTCCAGATCGGTGGTGCCCAGCGCGGTACGCCGGGCGTCGCACACAGCGCCGTCCGCCAGCAGCACCACCTCGGTCAGATGGGCGCCGAGGTCCACGACGAGCAGCGGCAGCGACAGATCCACGTCGGCGGCGAGCGCGACGGCCCGTGCCGTCGGGACGGTCAGCACCGCGCGCGGCCCCAGCACCTGCACGGCCGTGCGGGCCCGCTCCCGGTACGCCGGGCCGTCCAGCACCGGCGCGGTGAGCACCACCAGTGGCCGGGTCAGCCTCGGCAGCCGGTCGCCGAGCAGCCGGTCGAGCATCCGGGCCGTCCCCGGTACGTCGACGATGGCACCGCGCCGGATCGGATACAGCGCGCCGGGGAACGTGACCGTCGGCACGTCGAGCACCAGCCCGCGCCCGGCGACCCACACCCGGGTGCGGGCACTGCCCAGGTCCAGTGCGAGGCAGCAGCAGGGGCGGCACAGGGGGTGGGTGCGGTGGTGCGGGACGGCGGGGTCGGCCGGGGGCGGGCCGATCAGGCTCGGAAACCCGGTCGTGGGGCTGTCCGGGGATCCGGCCGATGAACCGGTCGATGAACCGGTCGATGAACCGGTCGATGAACCGGTCGATGAACCGGTCGGGGGCATGTGTACGGCGGTCATCGCTCCGCCCCTCGCGCCCCCGGGGGCGTCCCGGTGCCGGGCCCGGCCGTCCCCGCCTCCCGTACCTGCTGGCACCGGGAGCAGTAGCGGGCCTGCGGCACGATCAGGAGCCGTTCGCGGTCGATGGGGCGCCGGCACAGCCGGCAGCCGCCGAAGCGGCCCTCGGCGATGCGGCGCAGGGCCGCCTCCACATCGGCGAGCACCATGCGCGCGGAGGCGGCCAGCTTGACCTGCACCTCGTTCTGTGCCGGGGAGCGGCGGCCGCGCAGATACTCGGCGCGGGGCGCCGCCGCGATCTGCCGGAGCTGCTCCTGGCGGAACAACCGCTGTTCGCGCAGGTTCTCCTGCATCGCGGCGAGATCCTCGGGCGACAGGGGGGCGACGGCACGGCCGCCCGCGGTCCGATGGTTCACGTGCGTCACCTCGTACGATCGCGGCGGCCGGTCAGCCGGCCGCGTGACGCTGGCAGGTGATGCAGTACCGGGTGTACGGCAGGATCTCCAGCCGTTCGGCGGCGACGGGCTTGGCGCAGCCGACGCACCGCCCGTAGGAGCCGTCCGCGACCCGGGCGAACGCCTCGTCGATCTCCGTGAGCACCCGCCGGATCGCCTCGGCCTGCACGGACAGCAGATGGTCGTCCGCGCTCTGCCCGGTACCGTCGAGCGCGCGCAGCTGGGCCAGCCGGGTGTTGCGGGCGTGTTCGAGCCGCTGCTGGGCCTCGTGCGTGGTGGGCCCGGCGGGCCGGGCATCGGCGTGGGGTGTCACGGGACGGGAACCGCCCGGGGAGGCGTCGGGCCGGTTGCCGGTCCGCGGGGTGTCGAGCGCCACGGTGGCTCCTCTCTCAAGGCGCGTTACGCGCAGCAACGGCCGTCCGGCCCGGCGCCCCGTGGTCCGACGACCACGGGCACTCGCCGAACCGGACGGCCTGATGTGCCTCCACTGTGCCGGGCGGCGCTCGCGGTGCCCATCGGGCGTGGACCCCATTTCCCGGGGATCGCGATGACCACACGGCGATGCGGCGCGGCCGCCCATTGGGTGGGCGTGACCTGCGAAATTGGGTGGGGCGTGACCGGCGAAATGGGGGCTGGGCCCCATCGACCGGCGGGCGCGGGAGAGGGAGGCTGGAAGGTGGGCCGATCGTAGGGGCCGGCAATCGAGCGGACCTCCGCCGGTCGTGCAAGGACCGGCGGAAACAGGAAAGGACCGGAAGGGGATGCACCCGGTGTCGCTGTTCTGGCGGATCTTCGGGCTCAACGCGCTGGTGCTGGGCACGGCCACCGGGCTGTTGCTGTGGGCGCCGGTGACCGTCTCCGTGCCGGTGCTGCTGACCGAGGCGTTCATCCTGGTCGGCGGTCTCGGGGTGATGCTGGTCGCCAATGGCGCGCTGCTGCGCTGGGGGCTGGCCCCGCTGGACCGGCTGACCCGGCTGATGGGCACCGTCGATCTGCTGCGCCCCGGTCAGCGGCTCCCGGTGCCCGGCGGTACCGGAAGGCGCGAGGGCACCGGGAACAGCGGCGGCGGGGGCGAGGTGTCCGAGCTGATCCGGACGTTCAACGCGATGCTGGACCGGCTGGAGCACGAGCGGGCCACGTCCAGCGCGCGGGCGCTGCTGGCGCAGGAGGCGGAGCGCCGCCGGATCGCCCAGGAGCTGCACGACGAGGTCGGACAGGGCATGACCGCGATCCTGCTGGTGCTCAAGCGGGCCGCCGACGACGCCCCGGAGCCGCTGCGCGGGGAGCTGCACCAGGTGCAGGAGATCACCCGGGCGAGCCTGGACGAGGTACGGCGGCTGGTGCGGCGGCTGCGGCCCGGGGTGCTGGAGGATCTGGGTCTGGTCAGTGCGCTGACCTCGCTGACCCAGGACTTCGCGACCCACACCGGGCTGCGGGTGGTGCGCCGCTTCGACGCCGAGCTGCCCGCCCTGGAGCCGGAGACGGAACTCGTCCTGTACCGGGTGGCCCAGGAGAGCCTGACGAACACGGCCCGGCACGCGGACGCCACCCGGGTGGAGGTGGGGCTGCGCCGGGCCGGGGAGGCGGTGGTGCTGGAGATCACCGACGACGGCCGGGGTATCGAGGCGGCCTGTGAGGGCGCCGGGATCCGCGGCATGCGGGAACGGGCGCTGCTCGCCGGGGCGGCCCTGGACATCTCCTCCACGCCGGCCACCGGCACCCGGATCCGTCTGACGACCCCCGTACCCGCCCTGAGGAAGCCGTCGTGACCGCCCCCGCACCCACCCCCAGAACCCGTCCCCGAATCCACCCCGCCCTCGGAAAGCAGCCATGACCATGCCCGACCCCACCCGGACCGCGCGGACCGCGCCCGTGGCGACGCCCGCCCCGGCCCCGGCGCGTCCCATCCGTATCCTCCTCGCCGACGATCACGCCCTGGTCCGCCGGGGTGTGCGGCTGATCCTGGACCGGGAGCCGGATCTGGAGGTGGTCGCCGAGGCCGGGGACGGGGCCGAGGCGATCGAGGCGGCCAGGAGCCAGGAGATCGATCTCGCCGTCCTGGACATCGCCATGCCCCGGCTCACCGGCCTCCAGGCCACCCGCGAGCTGAGCACCCTGGTACCGGGCCTGCGCATCCTGATGCTCACGATGCACGACAACGAGCAGTATCTGTTCCAGGCGCTGAAGGCCGGGGCGTGCGGCTATGTGCTGAAGTCGGTGGCCGACCGTGATCTGGTCGCCGCCTGCCGGGCCGCGATGCGCGACGAGCCGTTTCTGTACCCGGGCGCGGTCACCGCGCTGATCCGCAGCTATCTGGACCGGGTCCGGCACGGCGAGGAGGAGCCGGGGCAGGTGCTGACCCCGCGCGAGGAGGAGGTGCTCAAACTGATCGCCGAGGGGCATTCGTCGAAGGAGATCGCCGAGATCCTCTTCATCAGCGTCAAGACCGTGCACCGCCACCGGGCCAATCTGCTGCACAAGCTCGGGCTGCGGGACCGTCTGGAGCTGACCCGGTACGCCATCCGCGCCGGGCTGGTCGAACCCTGACGCCCGCCGCGACCATGCTCCCGCACATCCCCGTGACCCCGGCCGCCGGTCACCGCCTCGCGGCGGCCCTCGGCGCGCTTCTCGCGCTGCTGCTGGCGGTCCTGCCCACGGTCACGCCCATCGGTCCGGCGCCGGGTCCGGCCCCGACCGCCACGGGCGCCGTCCACCGCACGGACTCCGGTCAGCGTGCCGACGAGCCGTGCGGCACCGGGTGCGCGGCCCAGGCCAGGGGGGCACGATACGACCATCTCGGGGAGCGTCCGTCCCCGCCTGACCACCAGGCCACCACCCCGCGCACCACCAGCGCCGCCCAGGCCACCGGCGTCCACGCGTCGGCCCGGTCGGCGCCCCTTCCGCTCTCCCCCGGCCCGGCGGCGCAGCACCGCGGCCGGGCGCCTCCGGCACCTCCCGGCAGCTGACTCACACCCCTTCTCCCTTTTCCTTCCGCGTCGGCGGCCCGGCATCCGTGTGCCGTGCCGTCGTGCCGCGACCTGCCTGCCGGAGGCTGTTCCGTGAAACGCCGTAGCCATGCCCAGCGTCTGCGCGCACTGCTCGCCCTCGCCGTGCTCGCCGCCTCGCTGGCGATCGCCCTCACCGTGCCGGTCCGTCTGGGGCTCGATCTGCGCGGGGGCACCCAGATCGTGCTGGAGACCCGTTCCACCCCGACCACCGAGGCCGACCGGGCGGCCACCGACCGCACGCTGGAGGTGCTGCGCGGCCGTATCGACGCGCTCGGCGTCGCCGAACCCACCCTCGTCCGCTCCGGCGACCACCGCATCATCGTGGAACTGCCCGGAGTCCAGGACCCGGAGCAGGCCGCCGAGGTCCTGGGCCGGACGGCGCAGCTCACCGTGCACCCGGTCCAGGGCGCGGCGCCCCCGGCCACGGAAGCCACCCCCCCCCCTGCCACCTCCCCCGCCCCCACCGACGAACGCACCCTCCCCGACGAATCCGGCCGGCGACTCGACCTCCAGCCCGCCGCCCTCACCGGCCAGGACGTGAAGGGCGCCGAGGCCCGCTTCGATCCGCAGAGCGGCGCGGGCTGGACCGTCACCGTCGACTTCAGCGACGGCGGCCAGGACCGCTGGACGCAGGTCACCGCGCAGGCCGCGTGCTACCCGGCCGGGGATCCGCAGCGCCGGGTGGCGATCGTGCTGGACGACAAGATCATCTCCTCGCCGCAGGTCGACCCCTCCGTGCCGTGCGGGACCGGCATCCCCGGCGGCTCGACACAGATCACCGGTTCCTTCGACGACACCGAGGCCCGCGAACTGGCCCTGCTCATCTCCGGCGGCGCCCTGCCCGTACCGGTGGAGACCATCGAGCAGCGGACCATCGGCGCCACCCTCGGGGACGCGGCGATCTCCGCCGCCGCGTGGGCGGCGGTCGTCGGCACCGCGCTCACCGCGCTGTTCATCATCGTCGTCTACCGGCTGCTCGGCCTGCTCGCGACCATCGCCCTGGCCTGCTACGGCCTGCTCTCCTACGCCGCCCTGGCCGCGCTCGGCGCGACGCTGACCCTGCCCGGTCTCGCCGGGTTCGTGCTGGCGATCGGCATGGCGGTGGACGCGAACGTGCTGGTCTTCGAGCGGGCCCGCGAGGAGCACGCCGCCCGCAGCAGGCCCAGCCCGCGTTCTGCGCTGACCGCGGGTTTCCGGGGCGCGTTCAGCGCGATCGCGGACTCCAACGTCACCACGCTGATCGCGGCGGGCCTGCTGTTCGCCTTCGCGTCCGGGCCGGTGCGGGGCTTCGGCGTGACCCTCGGCATCGGTGTCCTCGCCTCCATGGTGAGCGCGCTGGTGATCACCCGGGTGCTCGCCGAGTACGCGGTGGACCGCGGGGCCGTCCGCCGCAGGCCCAAGATCACCGGGATCGCGCACCTGGGCTGGGTCCGGGAACGGCTGGTGCGCCGCGACCCGTTCCTGATGCGCCGGCCGCGCCGCTGGCTGGCCGCGTCCGCCGTCGCCCTGGTGCTGGCCGGCTCCGGCATGCTGGTCCGGGGCCTGGACTTCGGCATCGAGTTCACCGGCGGCCGGCTCATCGAGTACACCACCAGCTCACCCGTCGACCCGGACCGC
Source organism: Streptomyces sp. NPDC056734 (assembly GCF_042790455.1). Classification (NCBI taxonomy): domain Bacteria; kingdom Bacillati; phylum Actinomycetota; class Actinomycetes; order Kitasatosporales; family Streptomycetaceae; genus Streptomyces; species Streptomyces sp. NPDC056734. Next base: position 906 of record NZ_JBHTZD010000030.1, on the reverse strand, counting down.
GCCCGCGCCGCCCTCGCCGACGCGGGTGTGCCCCGCGCGGTCGTCCAGTCCTCCGGCGACAGCGCGGTGACGGTCCGGGCGGAGGATCTCAGCGACGCCGACGCGGCCACGGTCACCGAGACCATCGGCTCGCTCGGCGGCGACGCCGACAAGGTCCGGGACGAACTCATCGGCCCCAGCCTGGGCGAGGAACTGCGCCGGGGTGCCCTCATCGCCCTGGGCCTGGCTCTGGGCGCCCAGTTGCTGTATCTCTCGGTCCGGTTCCGCTGGACGTTCGCCGCCGGGGCGGTCGGCGCGCTCGCCCATGACGTGGTCATCCTGGCCGGGATCTTCGCCTGGCTCGGCAAGCCCATCGACGGGCTCTTCCTGGCCGCGCTGCTGACGGTCGTCGGCTACTCGGTCAATGACTCGGTCGTCCTCTTCGACCGCATCCGCGAACTCCTGGCCCGCGACCGCACCACACCGCTGCCCCTCCTCACCAACCGGGCGATCCTGCAAACCCTCCCCCGCACGGTCAGCACCGGCATGGGCGCGGCCATCATCCTCACCGCCCTGGCCGTCCTGGCCAGCGACGCCCTCACGGACTTCGCCCTGGCCCTGCTGATCGGCCTGGCGGTCGGCACGTACTCCTCCGTCTTCACGGCGTCCCCGCTCACCATCGTGCTGCACCCCCGAGGGAAGGGAAGCGGCGACCGCAAGACCCGAACGAGCACCGCGCCCCGGACGGCGAGCGAGAACCGGCGGCGGGAGGGGAGCGCCGCGAAGGAGAACCGGCGGCCGGAGCGGAGCACCACGAACGAAAACCGGCGACCGGAGCAGAGCACCACGAACGAAAACCGGCGACCGGAGCAGAGCACCACGAACGAAAACCGGCGACCGGAGCAGAGCACCACGAACGAAAACCGG
>NZ_JBHTZD010000029.1:83637-94097 GCF_042790455.1 Streptomyces sp. NPDC056734 | reverse complement strand
GCGCCCGGCGCCACCGCGCCCGGCGCCACCGCGCCCGGCGCCACCGCGCCCGGCGTCACCGCGGCCCGGTCCGCGGGGCCGGGCGCGATCTCCAGCCGGACCGTCTGCCGCGCGAGGGCCATGGTACGGAGCACCGTCGCCCGGTCCGGGCCGTGCACCGAGGCACTGACCGGGATGCACATGTTGTGGTGGGTGACCGGTACGTGGTCGCCGGGCCGGAACTCCACCAGAACATCGGCGACACCGGGCAGGGCGCGCAGCGCGTCCAGGCCGTGCACGGCAACGAGCGTGCCGGGCCCGTCGTCATTGCGGATGACCACGGAGCCGAGCACAGCCCTGAACCCGTGATCGCCGTCGATCATCCGCGGACGACGGCCCAGGTAGCACTCCACGGCGTCATGGAAGGGCCGCAGGCCGGAGTGGATGGTCCACATCGGCACCGCGGGCCCGCCCGAGAACCGGGGCGCCAGCTCGATCAGAAAGACCTCGTCGCCCTCGCACTTGACCTCGATATGGCTGGGCCCCTGGCGGACCCCGAACGCGTCGAGCACCTGCTTGACGAAGCACTCCACCCGGACGTGGTCAGGGTGAGCGCCGTCGATCTGGACGATGTCCCACAGCGGAAAGTCGTAGTCGCGGTCGTCGGGCTGCCGGTACTCCCAGATGTCGACGAGCCGGTGCGCGCCGCCGGCGCTGAAGACATTGACCGCGTACTCACGCCCGCGTACGTAGCGTTCCACCAGCCATTCGGTGAGCGGCCGGTCGAGCCTGTCCACCGTCAACGACCTGGCCGCCTCGTCCAGATCCGCCGGGTCACCGATCACCCGGACGCCATAGGACCCCGAGCCCATCGTCTGCTTCACCACGACGGGAAAGCCGATGTCCCGGGCGGCCCGCGCGACCGCGTCGAGGGAGGTGACCAGCTGGAACTCCGGAACGCTCACCCCCGTGCGCACGGCCCTGGCCCGCATCGCCCCCTTGTTGCGCCGCGCCCAGCCCAGAGCGGGGTCGTTGCCGGGCAGGCCGAGCCGCGCCGCGATCTCGTCCGCCAGATGGACGGTCGCCCCATGGGAGGGGACGACGGCCCGCAGATCCCACCCGGCCGCCCGGATCCGCCGGACGGCGTCGTCCACGCCGTCGGCATGGAGCGACCTCTCGCCGTCGGGGCCGTCGGGCGGGGGCGTGAGTGCGGACGGCGGACCCGTGGACAGCGAGACGACACCGAATCCCAGCTCGTGGATGGCGGTCCGGTAGGCGTGTCCGTTCCTGCTGTCGGCGGGGTCGACGAGCAGGATCACCGGGTCTGTCGATTCCACGGAAACTCCTTTGCGGCCAGGTGGATGAGGGTGGACCGAGCGGACGGGGGCGGGTGACCCGGTGAGCGGAGTCACCCACCCCCGTGCATGGCGTCGCGGGGCAGGCGGGAATTGTCAGACACGCCCTAGCGCGCGGCCATGGTGCGGGCGGCTTCGAGGACCATGTCCTCCGCCGGGTGGACCCGGTCGATGTCGGCGACCGCGGCCATCAGCTCGAAGACATCGACGTTGGCGATCTCGGCGCACCTGCTGAGCAGCGGGAAGAAGCTGGAGTGCGTCTGGGTGACACCACCGACGACCTGGTAGGTGCGGTCGTCGTGCAGCCGCTCCAACGGGCGGATCACGGACTCGCTCAGCTCCCCGAGCGCCCGGAAGTCGTAGGTGCCGCCATCGCCCCGGGTGTGGAGGGCCGCCGCGAACGCCTCGGTGACGGTGTTGCCGGCGCCGCGGCCGATACCGTCGAGCGTGGTGTCGACGAACCGTGCGCCGCCGGTCGCCGCCGCGAGCGAGTTGGCGTTGGCCAGGCTCAGGTTGTCGTGTCCGTGGAAGCCGAGCGGAATCGCCACCGACCGGCTGACCTTCTCGAAGAGTTCGGTGACGTCCGACGGCAGATAGCCGCCCACCGAGTCGACGAGATAGACGGTGTCGGCGCCGTACTCCGCGCACTGCCGGACCGCGTCCGTGACGCCGTCGGTGCCGAGCACGTTCGTCTTCATGAGATTGGCGAACGCCGTGATGCCGAGGTCCCTGGCGAGCGTGATGAACGCCTCGGCCGGCCCGACGGCGGAGATGTCCACGCCGACCCGGACGAACTCCATTCCGGCGTCAACGGCTCGCCGGAGATGATCCAGCTCGGCGATTCCGGGGATGCAGAACATCCCCCAACGCGCGCTCGTCAGCGTCTCGCAGGCGATGCTGAAGCACCGGGCATCGGGAACACGGGTGGTATGCGGCGTGCTCTCACCGGCGTTGAGACCCAGCCCATGACCCAATTCGATGAACCGGATACCTGATTCTTCAAGACCGCTGAGGACGCTCCTGATCGTACCCTCGGTGTACTGGAAATCCACCGCGTAACTACCGTCGCGGAGTGTGCAATCCAGGATTTCGACCTCGGGTGCTGGCTGGTCCTCGGTGATCTTCGGCGATGTTTTCGGCATTCAACACCTCAAACGGAGGAGTACGGGGAGGAGTGCGGGATCGGAGTACGGCATTGGCGTTGTTCCGACCCTAGCCACTAAATGCCGGGACCCGAGCGGCAGAAGCCCGGCAGAACAGTGCACACCCCTCCCGCCCAACTGCCTCCCCGGACAGCCAGGAATACCTTGCGGCACCCACAACCCCTGTGTAGCAATGGGCAGGCGATAGTCCACACGACCACAGACCCACCGCCGCAAAAGAAGAAGAGGCCACTCGATGGGAAAATCCCTCACCCGCAGCCAGGTCGGTTTCTACCGGGAACACGGATTCTGTATCGCCGACCGCATTCTCGACCCCGACAAGATCACCAGGGCACGCACCGTCATCGACGACCTCCTCGCCGGCCCCGACCTCACCGACATCGCCGAGACGGAACCCGAGGACAACACCCAGGCCCGCCGCATCTGGGCACCCACCTCACGCCACCCCCTCTTCGCCGACCTCGCCCACGACCCCCGCCTCCTCGACGCCGTGGAACAGCTCATCGGCCCCGACATCGTCCTGCAATACACCAAGCTCAACGTCAAACCGCCCCGCGTCGGCAGCGTCGTCGAATGGCACCAGGACTTCGCCTTCTACCCCCACACCAACACCGACCTCGTCGCCACCCTCATCTACCTCGACGACGCCACCACCGACAACGCCTGCCTCAAAGTCATCCCCGGCTCCCACCACCACGGCCTCCTCCCTCACGAGACGGACGGCCACTTCGTCGGCAAAACCCAACCACCCCACCCCACCGACCCCACCGACTGCGAAGGACCCGCAGGAACCATCGTCTTCATCCACCCCCTCCTCCTGCACTCCTCCGAGAAAAACCTCTCCGACACCTACCGCCGCGTCTTCATCCCCTCCTACCGAGCCGCCGACGCCCTCCCCATCTACTACGGCCCCCACGCCGCCCACAACGAACCGAACGCCACCCTCGTACGCGGCACCCCCGCCCGCACCGCACGCACCCAGCCCGGCACCTGGCAACTCCCCTTCGCCCAAGCCGAATTCAATTCCCTCTACCAGATCCAGGAAGGCTCACACACCACCCAACCCACCAAAACCCCCACCGGATACTTCACCCACGAAACCGACACGGACAACGGCCGCCAGCCGCAGGGAGCATCGTGACCAGCCCATCAGGTGGAACACCCGCGGTTGTCCTGATGGATCCCTGCGGACCGAGCATGGGTTTCAAAGCCCAGGCCGCCGAGCGCGGGCTGGCCGTGATCTCCGTCTACACGATGCCCCGCGAGCATCTGCACAGCCGCTACCCCGGCCACACGGCCGGGGACACGGTCAGCCGGTATGCCACGGAACTCGATGACATCCGGGCCCAGCTCGCCGAGCTGGGCGCCGATATCCGTGCCGTGGTGCCCGCGTCCGACATCGCCGTGGACAAGGCGGACACACTGGCCGAGGAGTTCGGCCTGCCGGGCAATGGCGCCCGGCTGGCATCGGCCCGCCGGGACAAGTCCGTGATGCGGGAGACCGCCGCGCGGGCGGGGATTCGGGTTCCTCGCCACGCGAGGGTCGAGGACGCGGCCGGGATCGCCGATGCCGCGCGTGCTGTGGGATTCCCCGCGATCGTCAAGCACACGACCGGGGCCGCGTCGCACGGTATCCGGCTGCTCGGCCGGCCGCGGGACGCCGAGGATCTCTCGGCGCTGCACCGGACCGACCACTTCGGACGGCCGGTCGAAGCCTGGCTGGTCGAGGAGTATGTCCGGGGCCGGGAACTGGGCGTGAACTTCTTCTCGCACAACGGCACGCACCACATCCTGGACATCTGGGAGTACCGGCAACCCGACGGCCGCGACTACTCGTTCCCCTACTACGAGTGGGCGCAGCTCTCCGTGGACGACCCCGACTGGCACACCGCCGTCGACTATGTGCGCCAGGTGCTCGACGCGTTCGGTGTGCGTCTGGGTCCCAGCCATACGGAGATCAAGATCTCGGGCGGTGAGGCGTACCTGATCGAACTGGGTGCGCGTCTTCCCGCCTATCCCATGATCGACGCGTGGATCGAGCACAGTGATCTCGACCCGCATCGGCAGGCACTGGCCAGCCGGCTGGGCGAGGTGCCGAAGATCGCGAACGAGCCGGTGAAGTTCGACGGTTTCTGCGGCGCGAACGCCATTCGCAATGACGGGCCGCCCGGCCGACTGGTGGAGATCCGCGGGCTGGACGAGGTGGAGCGACTGCCCGGCGTGGACAAGCTGGTGGTGCGAAGTCAGGCGGGTGATCTCGTGCCGACGACCGACAGCATACGAACCATTCCGCTCCGGGTGAGTGTTTCCGCGCCGGACCGGCCCCAGTTGCTCCGCAGAATGGCCGCGGTCCGCGACGCGGTGGAACTCGTGATGGAACCGGTTCACTGATCCCGTTGTCGGCAGAGACCGATCTGGCGAAAGTTGCGGAACGCATGAAGTTATTCTCCTCGTACACCCAGCTGTTTGCCTTGCCGAAATTTGGTGTGTCCCTCTTGGCGGCTGCCGCGGGCAAGCTGAAGGTGGGGATTTCCTCGGTCGCCCTGCTGCTGGCGATCGAGCACTACCGGGGTTTCCATCAGGCGGCCATCGTGGTCGGGGTCTCCGCGCTGGCCGGAGTCACCGTCCCGTTGCGGGGCCGGCTCATGGACCGGTACGGCTTCGCCCCGGTGATGTGTCCGGCGCTGGCCGTCTATCTGGGCGCGCTGACCGTCCTGATGTTCAACGAAGGCACGCGGGGACCCTTCGCCACCACATTGGTCTGTTCCTTCGTCGCGTCGGCGTCGATTCCACCCATCCAGATCGTGACCCGGCTGATGTGGCGTGAAATGACCAGCGGTGAACTCCGCACGACCGTCCTGTCACTGGACGCGGTGCTGACCGACGCGGGATACATCGTGGGTCCGACCATCGCCGCCTTTCTGGTGGTGGCCGTGGCGCCCTGGGCCGGTCTGGCCGCCGCCGCGGTGCTGACCACCGGCGCGACCCTCCTCATGCTCACCCGCAGGCTGCCCCACCGGCGTCAGCGGCCGTCGTCCGCGCGGCGCGCGTGGCTGGGCCCGCTGCACGACCGGGCGTTGCGCAGGACCCTGCTGGGGGTGGTGTGCTTCTTCATGGCGGTCCGCGCGATCGAACTGGCCTTTCCGGCCTGGGCCGCCCAGCACAACGCGCCGCTGATGGCCGGAGTGCTGCTCAGCTGTATGTCGGTGGGCAGTGTGGCGGGCGGTCTCGTCCTGGGGGCGTTGCCGGCGCGCAGGTCGGTCCGGATCACGTTCCCCGTGACGCTGGCCGTGCTGTGTCTGGGGACCCTGCTGGTGGCGGCGGCCAGCTTCACCTGGACGGCGGTCCTGGTCGTCGCCGCGGCGCTGATGGGGATCGCGGTGGGGCCCAGTTTCGTGGCCCTGTACGCGACGGTCGGTGATCTCGCCCCGCCGGACATGGCCACGGAGACCCAGGCGTGGATCAGTTCGTTCGTGTCGCTGGGCGGCGCCGCGGCGGCGGTGGTCAGCGGGGTGGTCATCCCGATGTCGGGGCCCGGGGCGCTGCTCGTGCTCGCGGCGGTGTCCCTCGCCGTCGCGTCCGGGGTGGCGCGTCTGCCGGTGCAGGAAATGCGGTCGAGGCCGGAACAGGCGCCCGGGGCCGACACCCCTCGCGCCGTGAACACGGGGGCGCTGTGACTCGTCAACGAGTAGTTCTGCTGAGCCACATCGGCTATGACGCATACCGGCATGACGACGGCAGCCCGTTCTTCCCTCCGGACGAATTCGACATCACCCTGCTCGCACAACCCCGCGACCTCGCCCAGGGGACTCCCGAGGGGGTGAGTCGCTGTGTCCCGGTGGACATGCTTCCCTCGGGCGGGCTCGCCGTGCCGCTGCCCCCGCTGGTCCATGACCTGGCGTTCGACTGGGTGGTGGCGACCCGGGAGCGGCTGCTGCTGCCGGCCGCGCGGCTGCGCGAGGCGAGGGGGATCGGCGGAATGGGGACGGAGCACACGCTGCTGCTGCGCGACAAGGCGGCGATGAAACGCCACTTCGCGGCGCACGGGATCCGGGTTCCGGAGTTCATGGAGATCTCCGAACCCCTCCAGGCGGCGGAGTTGCTCGACAGGTTCGGCCGGATCGTCATCAAGCCTGTCCTCGGTTCCTCCTCCATGGACGTGCACATCGTCCGGGACCGGAACGAGCTGATGAGTCTGCACCGGCGAGGACTTCCCGGTCCGGACCGCTACGAGGCCGAGGAGTTCATCCCGGGCCGTCAGTTCCACATCGACAGCGTCGTCAGGGACGGCGTGCCCGTCGCGGCCTCCGTCTCGCGGTATCTGGACTCGCACGAGTCGTTTCCGCTGGATGGGCAGATCCGGTCGCACACCCTCGATGACGGGCCCGATCTCGACCTCCTGCTGGAGTTCAACCGTGCGGTGCTCGGCTGTATCGACTGGTTCGGCGGCGCCACCCATCTCGAAGTGTTCCTCGACGATCGAGGCGGGCCGGTGTTCTGTGAACTGGCCGGCCGTCCCGGCGGCGCCGGAATAGAGACCACGTTCGAGTACCGCCATGGTGTGTCGCTGCTGCTCGCCAGCGTCCTGCCGCAGATCGGCCGCACGGTCCCGGTCCCGGACAACGGCGGTCAGGCCCGAATGGATCAGCCGGCTACCGGCTGGTCCATGATCTACCCGCCGAGACTGGGGCGCTTTCGCGGGTTCGACGCGCGGCCCCGGGCCGATTGGCTGCTGCGGCTCGCGGCGCCCTACCGGCCGGGCGAACTCGTCAGAGAACCCAGGCAGGCGAAGGACGCCATCGCGATCGCGTCCGTCCGCGGCAAGGACGCGCAGGACGTCGTCGGCCGCCTCGCCGAGGTCAGGACTGAGACCGTCGTGTCCATCACGCCGGACTGAAGCCGTGGCACACGGCCGAGGCACTGCCGCCGTGCCACTTCCCTGAAAGCGGGCTCGGGAAGTCGGCGGGCGGGGCAGAAGTCACCGGCTCGCCGCCGCCGAGGTCGAGCACCCTGGCGGCGGCGACGTCCTGCTGAAGAAACCGGTGCCCGGACAGCCGCCATCGGCGATCGTGCGGGTCCTGGGCCGGCCATCGCCCTCGGCCACCGCGCCCACTTCATGCCGGAGGCGGGGAAGAAGGGCCGCAGGGCGATCGATACCCTGCCGGAGCAGCCGACGAGGGCGTCCCTGAACGCCGCCGACCGGTTTCGTCCGGCGGCCGAGACAACGAGGTGAGAGCCCGCATGTTCACCACCCGCCCCACTCTGCAAGGCACCTTCGGCATGGTCTCCTCCACCCACTGGCTGGCCTCGCAGTCGGCCATGGCCGTGCTGGAGGACGGGGGCAACGCCTACGACGCGGCGGTGGCGGGCGCCTTCGTACTGCATGTGGTCGAGCCCCATCAGAACGGGCCCGCGGGCGAGGTGCCGATCCTGCTCGCGCCCGTGGGTGGCGAGGTGCGCGTGCTGTGCGGACAGGGCGTGGCCCCGGCCGGCGCCACCGTCGCGCACTACCGGGGGCTCGGCCTCGGCCTGGTCCCCGGCACCGGCCCCCTCGCCGCCGCCGTGCCCGGCGCCTTCGACGCCTGGATGCTCCTGCTGCGCGACCACGGGACCAAACCCCTCGCCGACGTGCTGAAGTACGCCATCGGGTACGCCGAGGACGGGCACCCGCCGGTGGAGGGCCTCGGGGCGACCGTGGAGTCCGTACGGGAACTGTTCGAGACGGAGTGGACCTCCTCCGCGGACGTGTACCTGCCGGGCGGCGAGGCGCCCAGCCCCGGCGCGCTGTTCCGTAATCCGGCGCTCGCCGCGACCTGGCGGCGCCTGATCGCCGAATCCGGCGCCGCGAGCGGCCGGGAGGCCCAGATCGAGGCCGCCCGCGAGATCTGGCGGTCCGGCTTCATCGCCGAGGCACTGGTACGGCAGTCCGCGCGGCCCACCCTGGACACCAGCGGCGAGCGCCACACCGGCACCCTCACCGCCGAGGATCTCGCCGCCTGGTCCGCGAGCTACGAGGCGCCGGTCACGTACGACTGGAACGGCTGGACCCTGTGCAAGGCCGGCCCCTGGAGCCAGGGCCCGGCGCTGCTCCAGCAACTCGCGCTGCTGCCGCCCGAACTGCCCGCGTACGGCTCGGCGGAGTACGTCCATCTGCTCATCGAGGGCTGCAAGCTCGCCATGGCCGACCGGGAGGCGTGGTACGGCGACGCGGCCGAGGTACCGGTGAGCGAACTGCTGTCGCAGACGTACAACGCGCAGCGGCGCGGGCAGGTGGGGGACAAGGCGTCCTTCGAGCTGCGGCCCGGGAGCCCGGCGGGGCGGCCGCCCCGGATGAGCCCGGCGGCGGGGGCGGTCGTGGACGGCCGGCCGGGGTCCAGCCCCATGGGGGTGGGCGATCCGACCCTGGGCCCCGCCCCGGGTGAGCCCGCTGTCTCCCGCGACGGGTCCACCCGGGGCGACACCTGCCACCTCGATGTCGTCGACCGCTGGGGCAACCTGGTCGCCGCCACCCCCAGCGGCGGCTGGCTCCAGTCCAACCCCGTCATCCCCGAACTGGGATTTCCGCTCGGCACCCGGTTGCAGATGACCTGGCTGGCAGAGGGACTGCCCAACACCCTCACGCCCGGCCGCCGCCCCCGTACCACCCTCACCCCGTCCCTCGCCCTGCGCGACGGCGTCCCGGTACTGGCCTTCGGTACGCCCGGCGGGGACCAGCAGGACCAGTGGCAGCTGCACTTCTTCCTGTCCCTCGCCCTGCGCCCCCCGGTCCGCGGCGGACTCGACCTCCAGGGCGCCATCGACGCCCCGAACTGGCACAACGACAGCTTCCCCAGCTCCTTCTACCCGCGCGGCACGCTCCCCGGCAGCGTGACCGTCGAGTCCCGGATGCCGCCGGAGGTGGTCGCCGAACTCCGCCGCCGGGGGCACGAGGTGACGGTCGAACCCGCCTGGTCCGCCGGACGGCTCTGCGCGGTCGCCCGGGACCCGGAGACCGGCGTGCTGTCGGCCGGCGCCAACGCGCGGGGGATGCAGGGGTATGCGGTGGGCCGGTGAGCCGGCCGGCATCCCGTCCAGTTCATCCGCGTTTGTCTATTTCCGTGCGTTCATCCCGATTCCACCGTGAGTACACAATCCCGGCGGGGATTGTCAGTGGCACGTGTTCTCATGGAGGGCATGAGCGACAACCTGGAAACCATCGACGAGTTTCTCGCACGGCATGCCGGTGATGTGGCGGACGCGATCCGCAAGGCCGCCGCGGCCGAGATCCTCCCCCGCTTCCGCCGCCTCGCCGACCACGAGGTCGACCAGAAGAGCGGCCCGCACGACCTGGTGACGGACGCCGACCGCAATGCCGAGCTGTTCCTCACCGAGGCCCTCGGCGAGCTGCTGCCCGGCTCGGTCGTGGTGGGCGAGGAGGCGGTCCACGCCAACCCCGCGTCGTACGACGCGATCCGCGGCGACGCCCCGGTCTGGATAGTCGACCCCGTCGACGGCACCCGCCAGTTCGTGCGCGGCGAGGACGGCTTCTGCACCCTGGTCGCACTGGCCCGCGGGGGAGTGCTGCTCGCGTCCTGGACCTACCTACCGGCCCGCGATCAGCTCGCCGTCGCGATCCGTGGACAGGGCGCCCACCTCGACGGCGAGCGGCTGCGCGCCGGATCGCCCGAGCCCGGCCGAGACCTGCGGATCGCCACATCCCACCCGGACTACACGACCGACGAGGAGAAGCGAGCGCTGCTGGGACTGCGGACGGACGGCATCGCCCCGCGCCCCTGCGGCTCGGCCGGCCTGGAGTACCTCGCCGTCGCCCGGGGTGAGCTGGACGCCGTGGCCTTCTCCTGGGAGGCCGCCTGGGACCACGCGGCGGGGCTGCTGCTGGTGGCCGAGGCGGGCGGCACCCAGCTGACCCGGACCGGCGAGCCCTTCCGCATCACGGGCGGCAACGCCCTGCCGTTCACGGCCG